>JAOZOT010000004.1 GCA_029933115.1 Anaerolineae bacterium
CACTACGAGCATTTTTCAGACACGCTGTTTGACGTAAATGGGATTGGTAAAGACCCAGCCCCGTTCCCTGAAGAAACAGCGGCGATGGGCCTCGACTCTGTAGACTCCTGGTTCCCTGGCCGTATAACGTAACTCCTTTCCCCTTGTGCGAGCTACGACTGTTCCATTTTTGAGCAAACGGATGTGAGCCCGCTGTGGCGAAGAGACCTCAAACACAATCTGACTTTGAAGGGTAATGGCATCGCCCATGATGGCTTCGGCTACGCTGCTTCTGGCCTTGAAGCGGAAACCCCGCGCATTGCCCAGCAAACCATATACTATGAAACAGCGCCCTCTTCTCAATGCTCCATAGATCACCTCTTTGTCGTGCTCCAACTCCCCGTTGAAGGTCTCTTCGCTCAGAATGTGCAGATTGCTGGCCTGGAACAGGTGTCTATAAGAGAACACCTTCCTACTCAGGGGCCCCAGACGATAGGTTTTAGCATGGGCATCGGAACCGCAGATGGCCACGACTCTTTTGGTTCGCAGAAGCTCGTCCCATCGGGCCAAGGTCTCTGGAAAAGGTCCGCACATGGCTATCTGAGGGAAATAGACCAGCAGGATGGCCTGGAGCATGTTAGGGAGGTGAGCCTTGAACTCGGACATATAGTTCCAGAGCTCCAGGCCCGTGTAGCCTGTCACCGACCAGTCAACCCAGGGAAGCGCCGCTTCATTGGCCAGCGGTGCGCTGCGCTCGAAGGGATGAGCGATGAAACCGAACCCACCCTGAGCATTGACCGCATCAATGACAGCCTGGGGGTCTTTGGCGTAAGAGGCCACATCTTCGGTAATATCGAAAGCCAGATAGTGGTTGACCTCGGGCACCCGTTGGGTGTCGTGAACCTCTTCGCCTACCAGGAGGAGGGTGTTCCCGTACCAGCCTTCTTTTCCTTTGACCAAGACGTTGTGGTCGGTGGGGATGACAAAATCCAGCCCCACGCTCTGAGCGATGCGGACGATTTCCTCATGGGTGGCGGTGCCGTCAGAAAAAGTGGTGTGAAGGTGGACGTTGCCTACATATTCGTTGCAATTCACGTATACGGCCTCAAAATGCCTCAACCGAATCTCAACTGAATCTCCACTGAATCTCTACCCACAAAAAGGGGCAGCAATGGTATAATCATGGCAGACCCGCTTTAGCGGCAAACGCAGACAGGAATTCAAAAGCGCGCTTAATTGCTGGGGCATAGAAGCAGCTTGGCCGCTCCGCGCTCAAGCTCAGGGCTAAACGGCTATGTAGTGCGCTTTGAGGAACGATAGGAGTCGGGAAATGACGGGCCCAGGGGAGGACAGCGGGCGCATTTTGGTAATTGACGAAAGGAAAGCCACCGGCGACTCCCTGGGCCTTATCCTGCGAAACAGTGGGTACAATGTCAGCGTGGTCTATAGTATGGACAAAGCACTGACAGAGACGCAGACCGGGGGCTTTGACCTGGTCATTGCCGACGTAAAGGTGCCAACTTTGGATAGCCTGGAGATTCTGCGCCAGATAAAACAACACGATGCTGACATCGTCATCATCATGACCACCGACTACCCCACCCTGGAGACGGTCATAAAAGCTATCCGCTACAACGCTTACGATTATCTGATCAAACCCTTGGACAAAACCGATGAAGTGCTGGCCGTTGTCGGACAGGGGTTGCGCAAACGGCGATCCTTGTTGGCGAACCGGCAGGCTGACAGAAGTTTATCGTCCGGTAAAGTGCCATCGGCTCAGATTCACCCCACCTGATTGGTACTACCAAAGAGCAGCCGAGAGTCGGAGAAGAGCCACCTGCCAGATTGCAGGTGGCTCTCTTCTTGCCCCCCTATCTCGATTTCGAAATCGAGGGGCACTAGTTGCACCCATGTGTTGCCGGGTTTGAGGGGGAAGGGCCTCCCTTCACTATCTACGTAACGCAGCATGTCTGGCCGCCGGCGTCGTATCCACCTGACCTCGTAGGCTCGCCCATCGCGCAGAATGATAGCGCGCCCCTCTCCCCAGAGTTGGATTTCAATCGAATGAGCTCCCAACTCATCCTCAACGATGTCGGTCTCAACGTGATTGACGTAGAGCACGACGACGTTCCGGACGGCAATCTGCTCCCCGGTCACCTCGTCAAGATGAGGCTCACCCAACACCGAGCGCAAATAGACCTGGCGCTCAGGGTCATATTGATATTCAGCCGTGGCATACTGAGCGTTATAAACTATGGAAAGGTGAGTGGCCGGGCTTCCCCCATCCGGTGGTTCCTCAGCAAAGACCAGTCCCGTCAAGTCCTGACGGCTGTCCCATCCCCTTCTCTCCGCAGCCTGCCACAATGTTTCGGTATCGGTGAAGAGAGTGTTCTCATAAGCTTTGCCTTCTGCCGGGACTCGATAGATGATCTCATCCGAGTCCGGGTCTCTGAACAGAGGGTCGGGAGACAGCAGCCGGTCGCTGAAATCACATTTTTGAAAGCGTGGTACAAGGCCGGGGCTGACTCCGGAGAAGATGAGGATGGCTTTATACATGGCTGGAATTTCCAGATCAATGAGGCGCGCACTGCGGATGCAGCCTATCTTCTCGGCCTTCTGGCAGAGGTAAATAGCTGTGAAACGGGTCAGGTTGGCTTCTGTCAGATGCTCAAATACAATGTCGGCTCGGTTGAGGCCGGCTTGAGGGCGGACAGCATTCGGGAAGTTGGAGATCTTCACGGCCAAAGGCCGGCGCTCCAGAACGCGGGGGTCGCTGACCTTCTCACCTGTGAGGGGGCAGATGTCAGGGGGCAGCGTGGGCAAAGCCTCTGGGGTAGGGGACTCTGTTGGGGTCGGGGCCAGGGTGGGCGTGGAGGTAGGCGTAGCCGTTGACTGCAATTGAGCGATTAACTCGGGAGTATCGGTCGGTGTGGACGTTGCAGAAGAGCCGCCGGATGAGGAGCAGCCGCTGACGCCAGATGACAGCAATACCAACCAAGCCATTAAAATGTAAAGCGGAAAGCGAGCTCTGGACACGGTGGATGGACACCTCCGAAAACTATGGTATCCTGAGAATTTCACCCGTGACCTTCCGCGCGGGTGACAGTGCTTCGGCGACATTAATTATAGCACATCTAGACGAATTAGGCTACTTCTGGTACCTCTTTCCCATTGACTTTCACAGGGGTTATGGTATGTTAAAAGGGAGGCTTTGGATAATGGCCTGCGGAGCGGGCTCCGGGGGCTTGACTGAACTCGGCCAGAGTCCTTACGTCAAGGGCTTGAGGCCCTTAGTCGAGCACTTTGAAACGGTGCCTTCTAACAGCCTCCCCTTCAAACAGTTGACTTAAAGCAAGAGTGAGGGTATAATTTAAACGTACATTTTTTTCAAATAGCACTGTCCAGAAACGGTGGTTCACTACTAAAGCGAAGGTGGAAAGAAGATGGCACTTAAGGGAAACCTGAGGGACTTTAGCACCACACAACTGCTCAATCTCATCAATCTGGCGCGCAAGACGGGCGCTTTGACCATTGAAGCGCAGGGGACTTCGGCCAAGTTGTTCTTCAAGGAGGGGAAGCTAATCCATGCCTCTCTGGGTGATCAGGATGGGCACCTAGCTAACATGTTGCTTAAGGCGGGCAAGCTCAGCGCCGAGCAAACCAGAGCCATCCAGGCCCATTCCGAGGTTGATTCTGATAAGGAGCTTGGGCTTCTTTTGATTAACGCCGGCTATGTTACCCAGAACGACATTGTGCAGAGCGTCAAGGCTTACATTTTGGATGTGGTCTACACGCTCTTTACCTGGGTGGAGGGCCTGTTCTATTTCGAGCCCAATATCCTTCCCTCAGAAGACAAGATTACCGTACCTATCAACCTCGAAAACGTTATTATGGAGGGGAGTCGTCGGCTCAAGGAGTGGGAGAGATTGCAAGATGAACTCCCTGATTTGAACAGGGCCTTGCGGTTCACAGACCGGCCTGATACTAAACTCCGTGACATTAACCTGAGCGTAGAGGAATGGCGAGTTATTTCGTTCATAAATCCGCGCAACACCATCAAACAGATAGCCCAGTCTAACAACATGGACGACTTCCAAATTCGGAAAATCGTCTATGGTATGCTCCAGGCTGGTTTGGTGGAGTTGGTGACACCGGAAGGGGGTGAGGCAAAACCGGGAATGCCACCTGGACGCCCAAGGACTGCGGCACCGCCGCCGGCGGTGAAGCGGGGGGTGATCCTGCGTCTGATTGATAGGATTAAAAAGATATAGGCACACTCTTGAGGAGAGGGCTTGCGCAGCCGGTCGGGGTGTGGGGGGTGTCCCTCCACCACTCTTCTTTTCCCTCACCAAGTGGGAGAACGGCCCACCTAGTCTGCTTTCGGGGCCGGGAAAGTGGGGTTGGGGAGGTACCCCTCAAGCTCCCCAGGCTTTGCAAGCCCAGAGGCGGAGAGCCGGGAAGAGGCAAGGAAAGGTTTCTCGTTGCCCTTCCAAATCTTATCTGAAAGAGAAGGGGTAGATAGTCAAAATGCAAACGGTAAAAATGGTCGTCACAGGCCCTTTCAGTGCTGGCAAAACAGAATTCATCAGAACCATCAGTGAGATTGACGTCGTTTCAACCGAGCGCAAAATCACTGATGAAACCAAGAGCATCAAAGAAGAAACAACAGTGGCCATGGATTTCGGGCGTATCACTGTTGATGAGGATTTGGTCTTATATCTTTTTGGCACACCCGGGCAGAAGCGCTTCGACTTTATGTGGGAGATTCTGTCTGAGGGGATGCTAGGCTTCATCGTGCTCGTAGACAGTGTTCGCCCCGAGACCTTCCGCGAGGCGAGACGTATACTCGATGTCTTCAGCAGTTACGGCGCCGCCACGCCCTACATCGTGGCCGCCAACAAACAGGATCTGCCTGATGCATGGCCGCCTGAAGACCTGCGCATCGCCTTGAAAATAGACCGGAATGTAAAAGTTCTACCTTGTGTGGCCACCGACAAAGAGAGCGTCAAGAATGTCCTTCTGGAGCTCCTGTACTCTATCTTGGAGGGGACCGAAGAGGAATAGCTGGCCTCTGAAAGGGAGGGGAGGTTATCACGACTCGGCGATTGGGTTGCAACCGGCCGGCCGCCTGACTATCCAAACCCGGCCACCTGCAATGGAGGGGATAGGTTGAGTTCCATAGTTACGGATAAAGGCATCGTTCATTACGAAGTAGATGGACGTGGCAAACCCCTCGTTTTCCTGCATGGTTGGTTGGGTTCATGGGGTGTCTGGCGCGAAATCATGTTGACTATCTCTAGTCTGCGCCGATATAAAATCTACGCACTGGATTTCTGGGGCTTTGGGGATTCGGCGAAAAAGAGCGCACCTTTCTTCACCGTCCCCTCATACGTGTTTATGGTGGATCAGTTCATGGAGATAATGGGAATCGCTCAGGCCCCAGTGATCGGCCACTCGATGGGAGGAACAGTGGCCATGAATCTCGCTTTGGAACACCCCTCCCGGGTCGAGAAAGTGGTCGTCATAGGTTCTCCTATGGTAGGCAGCTCCCTTAACATTTTGCTCAAGCTCGCCGGCCATCAATTCATCGCTTCTCTCGTCTGGAGTAACCTTGGCCTGTTGCGCCTGGGCCTGAGACTGTTCTCCTCCAGGCTGGCCAAAGATGGCCCCAAGCTTTACAGGATGATCGAAAAAGACCTCTCTCAGACAACAGTAGAAGCGTTCTGGTGGAGCATAGCCTCGTTGCGAGACATCAACTTGCAGCCGTATCTTAACCAAGTGCAAGTGCCGACCTTGGCCATTTACGGCCGGAAAGATAACATTGTCCACCCATCTCAGGCGGGGATTATTGGTGAAGAGATAAGGGACGCTCGAGTGGAGTGGATGAATGATTCCAAACATTTTCCCATGCTCGATGAGCCGGAACGATTTACCAGCGTTCTGCTGGATTTCCTGGCCTCCTAGTTGCATGGTCAGAAACCCCTCGCTCAGTTCGGGCGCGTGGGGTAGAGAGATGGGGATGTCACCCCAACCCTCGTCCCTCCACAGAAATGAGGGACTGCCCCTGATTGGAGACAAGAGGCCGTTTGGGAATCTGAACTGCTCCTCGGACCTTCGCTACGCAAGCCAACTTCCGGTCGCCTGCGCTTTGATATGCCACGAGGAGGTACAAGGCATGACAGAAGGCAAGGCTGAAACCCCTGCCACTGAAGTGAAGTACTACTGGCCTAATAAAATGGGGCGCATTGCCCTCCTGGCCTTAGAGGACGTAATGGGCAGAAATGGAGTAAATGCCGTCCTCAACCTGGCCAAGCTAAGGCATCTGGTCAACAACTATCCGCCTAACAACCTCGACTTGCAATTCAGCTTTGACGAGTTTAGCGCCATCCAACAAGCTCTTGAAGATATGTATGGTCCACGAGGTGGCAAAGGGTTGGCCTTGCGCCAGGGCCGAGCCGCTTTCAAGTACGCCCTCAGGGAGTTTGGAGCAGTATTGGGTATCACCGACCTAGCCTTCCGACTGTTGCCTCTGGGATTGAAGATGAAAGTGGGCTTGAACGCCATCGCTGAGACTTTTAATAAATTCACCGATCACAAAGTTCACATCGAAGAGGAAGCCGATCGTTTCATCTGGGTCATTGAACGATGCATCGTGTGTTGGAACAGGAAATCTGATGTGCCGTGCTGCCACGCCGCAGTGGGCATTTTACAGGAGGGCGCCCACTGGGTGAGTGGGGGGAAAAACTTTCGCATTGAAGAGATAACCTGCATCGCTATGGGTGATCCTACCTGCAATATTATTATTGATAAAAAGCCACTGGATTAGACAATTAGATCACCAGCAGGGGCCGGCCTAACAGACTCAGTAAGCCCCCAACTCTTGCTCGTAGTGGGCGCTTCGGCGCCTCAAAAACGCACCGAAGGGCGCACTACGAATCCCAATTGCAGTCTGCTGAGACTCGGCTCCGACGGGCGAAGGGAAGCGCGAGTTGCATAGCTATGAAAAAGGTCATCATTCGCGATAAGACAAAGATACCACCTTTCAACGAGCCGGCCAGGGGACTGCGTGTGCTAAACAAGCCTCTCTGGCTCTACCAGCGTGATGTCCTGGCCAAATATTGTACTATGGAAGTCGAGGTGAACTCTTTTGACGAGATCGCCGTTGACGATGAAGAAGTGCTTGTCTACCGTGACAATCTCTTCTTCGACGGCCCCTTCATTGATGCTTTCATCTCCGCAGCCCGCGCTTCAGGTAAGGCTTGCCGGGTGGCCTTCGCCCCTGATGATAAAGCTATCGTCGCTCATGCTCTTCCTCTGCAAAGTGGTATCAGAAGAGAGGGAGACGTTTTCGTCGCTGACCTCTGGTACTTTCCCCGAGGCATTGATGAAAAGCCCATGCCTCTAGTTATTGACACCCAAGCCACCGAGATTGGCTTCTACAATATTCCGGCCTACATGGCCGCCGACGCCAAAGACCTCGTCTATCACGTTCCTCTCAGAGCTTTTCTCTCGATAGAGAATTGGGTGCACATCCTGATGGCCAATTCTCCTTTTGGCATCCTGGCCGAGGGCGCGCGCATGGAGAGGGAATTGACCAAGCCCTCCGTCCAACTGAAGATATTGGCCCGCTCTCTCTTGGAGCGCAAGCAGCTTCTCTCCTGCTCGGCTCTGGTCAAAGTAGGCAAAGACACCCAGATTGACCCTACAGCCATCATCCAGGGGCCGACTCTCATTGGAGATAACGTCAAAATCCACGCCGGGGCGGTGATCGTCAATTCCATCATTGGCAACAACGTCAATGTGATGCAAGGGACCCAATTGTGCCTTAGCGTAGTCAGCGATGGCTGTTACATGCTTTTTCGTTCGGCCCTTTTCATGAGCGTCCTGATGGAGCGTTCGACGGTGGCCCAGAACGCTTGCTTGCATTTGTGCGTCATCGGGCGCGACTCCTTTGTCGGTGCCGGTACCACCTTCACCGACTTTAACCTGATCCCCAAACCGCTGCGGACGATGCATCAAGGAGAGCTCCGCCCGGTGGGGCGCACGGTGATGGGGGGATGTGTAGGCCATAACTGCCGCATCGGCGCCGACCTGACCATCTACCCCTGCCGTACCATAGAATCCGACAGCGTGCTGGTCCGCTCTGACGAGCGGGCGGTGATTGTCAAAAACGTCAGCTACGAAGATAGCGATCATCATCGCCTGCGGGAGGGGCATCGCCATCCTCGTCTATATCCCAGGGACTAGTCAAGTGCTACCCGGCAATGGACAACTTTGCTTTCATCATCCATCCCATTGAGCCCAAGAAGGACGTGGCCCGCAAGTTCAAGCTCTTTGGCTATCTGCCGACCGGCGTCATTGACTACTTCTGTCTTTTTTACCCGCCGGTGTACATCTCTCACATCACGGGCATCCGTTCCATCACCGGGCGCGAGATTGAAGGTTGGTTCGTGGCCTGTCCTCTCACCCCAACGCGGATGATGCAGGTGCCAACCGAAGTAGCCTACCGCAAAATTGTGCAGACGGGCAAGCTCGCGGAAAAGCTGGGGGCAAAGATCCTGGGGTTAGGGGCTTTCACCTCAGTGGTTGGCGACGCCGGCCTCACCATATCCAAGCGCCTCTCCATCCCGGTGACCACCGGCAACAGCTACACTGTGGCCGTAGCCATCGAGGCCATACGCGAAGCGGCCAGACAAATGGAGATAACTCTGAGCGAGGCAAAAGCGGCCGTGGTTGGGGCCACAGGTGCGGTGGGAAGCGTCTGCGCTCAACTGCTGGCCCGGGACGTGGCAGAGATAGCCCTGGTGGGAAGGCGGCTGCCTCGCCTGGAGGAAATCAAAGCCCACGTCCAGGCCATGGGAGACGCCCATGTGAGCCTGGCCACTGAGATAGAAGCTATCAAAGACGCCGATTTGATCATCACGGTGACCAGCGCCATCGAAACCATCATCGAGCCCCATCACCTCAAACCGGGAGCTGTGGTCCTCGATGTAGCTCGCCCTCGCGATGTCTCCCGCCGGGTGGTGGAAGAGCGGGATGACGTGCTGGTCATCGAGGGGGGGATGGTGGAGGTGCCCGGCCCTGTGGATTTTGGCTTCGATTTCGGTTTTCCCCCCAAGATGGCTTACGCCTGCATGGCCGAGGTCATGATCCTGGCCCTGGAAGGGCGTTACGAAAGCTACACCCTGGGGCGGAATATAACGGTGGAGCAAGTGGAGGAGATAGCGTCACTGGCCGTGAAGCACGGTTTCAGACTGGGCGGCTTTCGCTCATTTGAACGCGCCGTGACAGGGGAGGAGGTGGAATCAGTCAAAGAGAACGCCCGTAGAAGAAGGATGAGGCCCTAGCACGTTACTTGCAGCGCCTCGCTCCTCGTGAGGGCAACCCAAGCTGAATAGAGCCTGCGCCTGACAAAGAGCCTGCGCAGCAAAGCCCGGCGAATCTGAGCGGGGGCAGGTCTGCTGGGCAGGCTCAAAAGGCAAATCTGCATGTAAACGGGGTTTGCGCAAACAGGTCGGGGGGCGTAGGGGCCTGCGGCCTGAGCGACTCGACCGAACTCACCGCAGTCTCAGGCCGAGGGCTTGGCCGAACGGTGCCTCCCCGAATTCCTCTCCCTCTCCTTTCGTTGTGTGAGGCATTACACCCTCTGGGGTGGGGCGACCTGTCCAACCACGGTTAGATGCAGGGCTTCAAAGATGAATCGGCAAGGAGGAAAGAGCGCCGGATTTGGCGGTAGCAGGGGGCATTTGCAGAGGGCTGACTGGGAATCGGGGGCCGAAGTGTTTTCCCCTGGCCTCGCGAAGGCCCCTTGCTGTTTCAGGGGGTTTAATGAGAACTCTGCCACAAAAAGTGGAGGTAAGGGACAATGAATAAAGGCAGGATCCTGGTCGTGGAAGATGACCTCGATATCTCCAACATGCTGCGTATCTATTTCGACTCGCAAGGATATGAGGTCCTCGTGGCCGGACGGGGTGGCGATGCTCTGGAGCTTTGCCGCAAAAAACTGCCCCATGTGGTGGTTCTGGACATCATGTTGCCCGATATGGATGGCTATGAGGTCTGTAAAAAACTACGCAGCAACCTGCGCACCAGCCACATCCCCATCATGTTTCTGACGCAGAGGGATGAGCGGACAGACAAGATCGCCGGCCTGGAGCTAGGCGCCGATGATTACATCACCAAGCCCTTCGACATTGAGGAGCTGAAATTCCGCATCCAGAACGCGGTTGCACGGACCACCCGTGAGAGCCTGACCAATCCTGTCACGGGGTTGCCCAGCGGCAAATTAATTGAAGAACAACTCAGACTCCTCATGCGGCGGGAAGGCTGGGCCATCCTGTACATCGGCCTCAGAGATTTTGGGCCTTTCAACGAGGTCTACGGTTTCGTGGCCGGTGACGACGTCCTCCGCTTCACAGCTATGGTCATAGGAGATGCCGTTGACGAACTGGGAACGCCCAATGACTTTATTGGGCATACAGCAGCCAACGACTTTGTCGTCATCACAGCGACCGAACGTGCACAAGCGATCAAAGAAAAGATCACGGAGCGTTTCGCCACCGAGGTGGGCACCTTTTACAACTTCAAGCATCGGGAACAAGGCTACATCATTGTTCAGGACCCCGATGGCCGGGAGAAGCAGGTGCCTCTGATGACTCTGGCGGTGGGCGTCATAGCCTATGACGATGGCCCTTTCGCCGACATAAGAGAGATCACAGAGAGGGCCGCCGAAGCCAGACGCGAAAGCAAATGAAAATGCCTCGCGAGGGCATCGGCTCTGTCCGAGATAATGGATGGCGAGCAGCACGTTGCTTTCAGGGAGTATTCAAAGGTGAAGGTGACCCCTAATAGCAGCACTACTAATAGAATAGACCAGGCCAGGTTAGCCAAATTGTCCTCGCTTAACTTCTCCATTCGAGAGGGACTGGAAAACCTGTATCAGACCATTGCCCGGGCTGCGGCAGAGATTTTTGAGATGCAAATTTCGGCCGTGATGGTGCTCTCAGAAGACAATCGCTACCTGGAGATGGCAGCGGCCGTAGGACTGCCAGAGGATACCTCGTCTGGAAAAATCTTCTGCGGGCAGGGGATCTCTGGCAAGGTGGCCGATTCGGGCCGGCCTTTCGTCACCGATGACATTACCAGATACCTGTCTGAACAGGGCATCGAGGTGGAAAGACACTATCGGGCCGCTTTCGCCTCCGTGCCGATGATGGCGGGCGGGCGCATCATTGGCGTTCTCAACGTCTGCGACCCCCAAAATGGCGCGGCGATCACTGAGCACGACCTGAGCCTCCTCACCATAATGGCCAACCAGGCAGCCACCGCCATCAACAACGCTCGTCTTTACACCAACCTCCAGCGCCGTGTTGATAACCTGGCTGTGATCAACGAAATAGGGCGGGCCATCAGTGCCATGCTCGAACCAGAAACACTCCTGAGTACTATCGTCGAGACCAGCGCTCAGCTTCTGGATTGTGATTACGCGACCATCTTCCTGCCTGACCAACATGATGGGTACTTTGTCCCCCGGATGAGCTACAGATATGAACTGGAGGAGGCAAAGCGCCTTCACTTTGCCCCTGGTGAGGGACTAGTCGGTCACGTGGCTGCAACGGGTGAGGCGTTGATTGTGCCCGATACCAGCACCGACCCACGCTTCTCGCCTGGGCCCGTCGAGGTGGGTTCCATGCTGGTGGTTCCCCTGTCTACCAGGGACAAGGTGATAGGAGTATTGACGGCCGAAAAGAAGGAAAAAGAGGGGTTTGACGTCACCGATCAACTCCTCCTATCCACCCTGGCCGATCAAGCGGCTATCGCTATCGAGAACGCTCGCCTCTACGATTCTGAGCAGGCCCGGCGGCGTTTGGCCGATACTTTACGCCAGGTGTCGGAGGTGGTGAGCTCCACTCTGGAACTCAGCGAGGTTCTGGAATTGATCCTGGACCAACTGCGAAGGGTGGTGGACTATGACAGTGCCTCCATCCAACTCCTGGTGGGAGATCGCCTGGAGATTATCGCCGGCCGGGGCTTTGCCGATGTGGATAAGGTGATTGGGCTTTCCTTCCCCCTCGATGGCCATAACCCCAATCGCCACGTCATCGCTGAAAAGAAATCCCTGATCATACCCGATGCTCCGGCTGTTTATGAAGCCTTCCGTCAAGAACCTCACTCCCACATCCGCTCCTGGTTGGGGGTGCCCCTGCTGTTCAAGGACAAAGTGATAGGCATGATCGCGCTGGACAAGACGACGGTGAATTACTACACCGAAGAAGATGCGCGCTTGGCTATGACTTTTGCCCTTCAAGCTGCTGTAGCCCTGGAGAACGCCCGTCTTTATAAAGAAGTACGTCAACGAGCGGCTCAACTGGAGGCCACGAGCGAAGTTGGCCGACGTATCATCTCCATCCTCGACCTCGATGAATTGCTCCACCAGGTAGTCGAACTTATCCGGCAGATTTTGGGCTACTATCACGTCCACATCTTCCTCGTTGATTCCGCGGCCAACGAGGCTGTTTTCCAGGCGGGCGCCGGCAAGATCGGACGGCTCATCGCAGAACAAGGCGGGGTGCGCCTTAAGATCGGCGAGCAGGGCATCATCGGCTGGGTGGCCGGTGCCGGCCAGCCTTTGCTGGTGAACGACGTCTCGCAAGAGCCAAGATATGTGCCTAACAAAGCCCTGCCTGACACCAAATCCGAACTGGCAGTGCCATTGAAGATCGGAGAGCGAGTCATTGGCGTCCTGGACGTACAAAGTGATGAACTGGGGGCTTTTAACGCCGAGGACATAGCTATATTGCAGACCTTGGGCGATCAGGTAGCCATCGCCATCGAGAACGCACGCCTGTACAAAGAGCTCACTCGCTCTGCCCAAGAGTTGGAACAAAAGGTTGAGGAGCGAACTGAGGAGCTGGCCCAGGCCCTCAGAGACCTCACTGCGGAACGCGACCATGTTGAGACCCTTTACCGCATCACCAGAGACCTGGGAATCAGCCTGGACCTCGATCGGGTTTTGATTCAGGCTCTGGCTCTGATTAATGAGGCCGTGGGAGTGGAGCACGGCTCCATCATGCTGCTCGATCACGAATCGGGTAACCTCATCTACCGTGCGGCTCTGGGCCGTGATAAGCCTCTGCCGCGCGGAGGCAAGATGACGGACTTTAGAAAAGGTGTGGGACTGGCCGGCTGGGTCCTGGAGCACCAGGAACCGGTCATCATCGAGGATGTATCCAAAGATGAGCGCTGGCTGGTGCGCCCCGGCCAGGAGCGGGTGAGCAAAGCGACTCTGGCTGTGCCCCTGGTGACGGACGGAGATGTTCTGGGGGTCCTTCTCCTCCACCATCCTCAGCCGGGCTATTTCAACGAGACCCATCTCAAGCTGGTCTCGGCGGCGGCCAGTCAGGTTGCCGCATCCATCAACAATGCCGAACTCTACCGCATGATCAGAGAGTCGGCCGAGAGGCTAGGGGGCATGTTGCGTGCCCAGCAAGAGGAAGCCTCAAAGAGCCGCGCCATCCTGGAAGGCATCGCCGACGGGGTAATGGTCGCCGATGCCCGGGGCGACATTATCCTGCTTAACGCGGCGGCCGAAGAGATCCTGGGTGTTTCGCGGGAGGAAATTACCGGCCGACCGATATATGAACTGAGCGGCCTCTACGGGGCAGAAGGCGACACCTGGCTCGCCCTGGTAAGGGAATGGGCCCAGGCCCTGCCGGCAGAAGGCGAGCCCGCGACCTTCGAGAGCCGCTTTGAAACCGAGGAAAAGGTAGTCAATGTGCACATGGCGCCGGTGTTGATGGGAGATGAATTCCTGGGCACAGTCTCTGTCTTCCGGGACATCACCAAAGAAGTAGCCATTGACCGCATGAAAAGCGAACTTATTTCCACCGTCTCTCACCAACTGCGCACTCCCATGACCTCCATCAAAGGCTACACCGACCTGCTTTACCTGGAAACAGTGGGAGAAATCAACGAAGCTCAAAGGCGGTTCCTGAGCATCATCAAGTCCAACGCCGACCGCCTGGCCCTCCTGGCCAATGACTTGCTGGACATCTCGCGGATTGAAACCGGGCGGATCAGACTCAACCCCGAATTCCTCCACATAAGCGACATCATCGAAGAAATCGCTGCCTCCCTCCGAGGGCAAATTGAAGAGAAGGGCCTCAGCCTGAAGCTGGATATACCAGAAGGGCTGCCCCCGGTGTACGGGGATCGTGGCCGGGTGACTCAGATTTTGACCAACCTGGTTGACAACGCCCGCCAGTATACCCCATCTGGTGGTCAGATTACCGTCTCTGCCCAACTCAAAGACGGCCTCTTGCAGGTGAGCGTGGCGGATACGGGCATCGGCATCGCTCCTGAAGAGCAGGAGAAAATCTTTGATCGCTTCTACCGGGCCGATCACCCCCTTGTACAAGAGGTAGCCGGGACGGGCCTGGGCTTGCCTATCGCCAAGGCCTTCGTGGAAATGCACGGTGGCGAGATTTGGGTCGAGAGTGAGCCCGGCCAGGGAAGCACCTTCAGCTTTACCCTGCCTCTTGCAGAGAGGAAGAGGGAAGAGGAACTCACCCCCTTGCCTGTGTCCCTGGCTCCCTCCAAACAAATTCTGGTCGTGGAAGATGAGCCGGACATCGCAGAGTTGATTCGCTATCACCTGGAAGGCAACGGGTACAGAGTGACAACTGTCGCTCGGGGCGAAGAAGCCCTGGCCAAGGCCCACCAGGACAGACCAGACCTGATCACTTTGGACATCCGTCTCCCCGACATGGACGGCTTCGAAGTGCTGCAACAATTGAAATCCGATGAGGAAACGGCCGATATTCCGGTGGTGATCCTATCCATCGTGCCAGACCAGGGGGATGGTTTCCGCCTCGGAGCCGTTGATTACGTGACCAAGCCCGTTGACGAGGGAAGGCTGCTCTCGGCCATCGGCGCTATCCTGTCCAAGGAAGACTTGATCCTGGTGGTTGACGATGACCGAGACACCACAAGATTGGTACAGGAAGTGCTGGTCAGAGCCGGTTTTACAGTGAGGACAGCCAACAATGGATTTGAGGCCCTGGTCATAGCTCGGCGGGAGCAGCCCGGGTTGATCCTTCTGGATCTGAAGATGCCCGGCCTGGATGGCTACGAGGTCCTCAGACGCCTGAAGCAAGACAGGACCACACAAAACATACCCGTCGTGGTCGTGACCGGCAGCGTCACCGATGAAGAGGTAAAGCGCCAAAAAGTTTTGGCCCTGGGGGCAGCCCAGTTCTTAACCAAACCCTTTGCTATTGATGACTTTGTCGAGGAGATAAGGCGGGTTATGAGCGCTCCCGGCCCGATAGTCAGCTAAATGGGCCGGGCGGTATGACTTCAGTCGCTCCAACGGCTAGGGCTGTCGCACCAACTGACAAATTGAGGTGAAGCCGTGTTTCGCCCAATTGACCCAGCGAAATTGAGCCCCGAGGAACGCTACGAATACGAGCAACTATTGCAGCGAGCCAAGTCCTTCATCAAGGTCAAGGCCATCATCAACGGGGTGATCTGTCTTCTCTTCCTGGCCACTTTTCGGCCCTCCATCAAAATGGCCATGACTCTTATCGCCCTGGTTGACGGCCTCCTGTTGATTCCCTATTGGCTGCTGGTGCGACGCTATCCCGTCCTGTCTACTTTTATGAGCCTGGGCTGCACCGCCATAGCTATATCGGCCGGTGATTGGGTGGGTGGCTATCAAACCGGGGCCTCAGGCATCATGTACGCCCTGCTGATAACGGTAGCCAACTTGATCCTGATCCACTCCTGGAGCACTTATCTGGCGGCAGGGATCATCTCTGCCATCTACATGGGCACCATCATTTTGGAAGTGAAGGGGATCGTGCCTATCGTCTTCCCCCATACCATGGCCAACCTGGCGCGGGTGGTGACGATAAATGTTATTTGCTTCTATGGGCTGGCTGCCTTGTCCAACGTGGTGACGAAACTTTATCGCGAGATGCTCTACGCTCGCACCCACGCCGAGGAGATTGCCGAGCAACGTACTGCGGAACTGCGGAAGAGCCACGCCGAATTGAAGCGCACCACGGCTCACCTGAGCGCCCTCCAGCGCCTCAGCGAAGCCCTGCGCCGGGCAAGGGGCTTGGAAGCGACGTTGCAAACAGTGGTCGAAGAGATGGACCGCCTGGGTTTCAGGAGCGTCATCATTAGTCTGCTGGATAAGGAAAGCCACAGCCTCGTCGTCAGAGCGGCCTCTGGGAAAGGCGAACTCTACGAACAGGTTCAGCAGGTGCTAAAAGTCCCCCTGATCGGTCTCACCGTCTCTCTGGAAGAGACGGCCAACATCACCGTCAGAGTGGCCCGCAGCGGGGAGATGGAAAGTACCGATGACGTCAGAGAAATGATCGTGGGCATAAAGCCGGCCGTGGATCCCGCTCTGGTGCAAGCGGCCATGCGCCTGATAAAGGCGGATTCTATGACCGTCTTTCCCCTCTGGGCGGAGGAAGAGGTGGTGGGAGTGGTGAGCATCTACCATCCGCAAGGCAAGCTCTCTGCGGAGGATATTCATCTCATGCAGGCCATTGCCGACCAGGCGGGCCTGGCCATCGAGAACGCTCGTCTCTTCGCCGAGACCGTCAGCGAGCGGGCCAAGCTGGCGGCCGTCATCGCCAGCACCGAAGACGCCATCATAGTGACCGACGAAACAGACCATATCCTCCTGCTCAATCCTGCAGCAAGGCGGGCCTTCAGGCTAGACGGGGAAGACTGGGGAGGTCAACCGCTGGCTGAGGTGGTGGAGAACCAGGCCCTGCACGATCTCTTCAACAGGCTGGCCGCAGAAGGCGTAGCCCAGAACGCTGAAATCCCTGTGGACGGGCGCACCTTCTACGCCAATCTGGCCCCCATCCCCGGGGTGGGCAAGGTGTTAGCCATGCAAGACATCACCTACCTCAAAGAACTGGACCAGATGAAATCCGATTTCGTGGCTACCGTCTCCCACGACCTGCGTTCGCCCTTGAGCATAATTGACGGCTACACAGACTTGTTGCAAGAGGTGGGTAGCCTCAACGAACAGCAGCACCAATTTGTAGAAAGGATCAAAGTGGCAACGACGAACATGGTCCGGCTTGTCACCGACCTGCTGGACCTGGGCAAGATTGAGGCCGGCCTGGAGATGGAGATGACACCTTGTGACCTGGAAGACATCATTGACCCGGTCGTCACCAACTTGCAAGGGTGGGCCGAGCGCAAAGGAATCGAGTTGCGGGTCGAGTTGCCGGAAAACGTCCCTCCGATCCGGGGAGACTCCATCCGGCTTCGCCAAGTTCTGACCAACCTGGTGGATAATGCCCTGAAGTACACTCACGAGGGGGGGACGGTGGCCGTTCAAATGTCGGTGGACAACGGCACTGTGACCGTGCGGGTCAGGGACACAGGTATTGGCATCGGCCCTGACGATCTTCCCCACGTTTTCGACAAATTTTATCGCGTGGAAGGGGAGGAAACACGCGATATTGCCGGTACAGGACTGGGATTGGCTATCGCCAAGTCTATCGTTGAAGCGCACGGCGGGCGCATCTGGGCGGAGAGCGAGCCAGGGGCAGGTAGCGTTTTCAGCTTTACTCTACCCGTTCTGGAAAAAGGCTGATTTGGGAAATCCCTCCGTTCCCTCAGCCCTGTGAGTCTTTTGAGGAGATTTGATGACAGAGACCATTCAACTCAGAGTGACCACAGAGGCTGACGTTTACGTGGCTGCTCATCAAGTCAAGGCCCTGGCCCGACAGATGGGTTTCAACGAAGCCGATCAGACACGTGTTGAAACCGTCACCTCCGAGTTGGCTCGCAACATCGTCCTTTACGCCGGCGAGGGGACCGTCAAAGCCCAGCCCGTGACCAGGGGCAGGCGGCGAGGGCTTGAGATTCAGGCCCTCGACCACGGACCTGGCATTGCAGACATAGAACTGGCTATGAAGGATGGCTATACCACCTCAGGAGGGTTGGGCTCGGGCCTCGGCGGGGCAAAACGCATGATGGACGAGTTTCACATTGAATCGGCACCCGGCCAGGGCACCAAAGTCACGGCCACCAAGTGGCTGAACACACAACACTGAACACGAAAGCACGAAACACGGAGAAGAGTAACATGACTGAAAAGACCGACCTCGATCAATACAAAGAGTTCGTGAGAGAGCGCCTCAAATCCCTGCTCGATGTGGTGCAAAGCGTAGCCTCCGGTGATTTCTCCGTGAGAGTACAGATTCCCGAAGAGGAGGACGAGTTCACCGCTTTGTCCATCGAGTTGGAGAGAATGATAGATAAGCTGATTGAGGCCAACAAGGTGAGCGAGGAGAGGATGGCCAGACTGCAAGCGGCCGTGGAAGAAAAGGAGCGTCTGTTAAAAACAGTAGGGGAGCTCTCCTCACCGGTCATCCAGGTCTGGGAGAATGTGTTGGTTATGCCCCTCGTCGGAGCCATTGATTCGGCCCGGGCCGCGCGCATCATGGAAGACCTGCTGACCGGTATCACCAAATATCAGGCCGAAATAGTTATCATTGACATCACCGGCGTGCCCGTGGTAGACACCGGCGTGGCTAACCACCTCATCCAAACTATCAAGGCCGCATCCCTTTTGGGAGCCAAATGTGTGGTGGTGGGCATCAGCGGTGAAGTAGCCCAGTCCTTGGTCAGCCTGGGTGTGGACCTTTCGGGGGTGGTTACCCGCAGCAACCTGCAAGCAGGCATCCGCTATGCCATGGAGACGATGGGGTTAGAGGTAGTGCCCAAGAGGGAGGAGTAGACCAATCATGGAAGTTACCCGTATTCCCATCCTGCAAATCGAAAACTACCTGGTAGCTTCGATACAAACGGCTTTGCACGACAGGGCTGCTACCCAGTTCAGGGACGATCTACTGGAGCGCATCTACGAAACCAAAGCCCAAGGGCTGATCCTGGACCTGACGGCTGTGGATGTGGTGGATAGCTTCCTGGCCCGACTCACCGGCGATATTGCCGAGATGGCGGGCCTGATGGGTACGACCGTCGTCATCACCGGCCTGCAGCCAGAGGTGGCCATAACCCTGGTGGAGTTGGGAGTCGAACTGAAAGGGGTAACTACAGCCCTGAACCTGGAGAAGGGCATCGCCGCTTTGCGCAAAATGGTGGGGAAGGAAGGCGCTAATGGCACCACCGGCTAAAGAGCGGCGTATCCCTGTCAAAACCGAACTGGACATCGTCACAGCCCGGGTAGAGGGGCGAAACCTGGCCAGAGAACTGGGTTTTGGCACCATTGACCAGGCCCGTATCGCCACGGCCATTTCCGAACTGACACGCAACGTTGTCTTGTACGCCCCAGAGGGCGAGGTGAGAGTCAGAGCCATCGTCTCAGACGACGGCAGGCGCGGAATAGAGGTGGTGTGCGAGGACAATGGCCCCGGGATAGCCGATGTGGATCTGGTGATGCAGGACGGTTACAGCACGAGCTCCGGCCTGGGGATGGGCTTGCCCGGCACAAAGCGGTTGATGGATGAATTTAAAATCGAGACCGAATTGGGCGTAGGCACCAGGGTAACAGTGAGAAAGTGGCTAAGATGAGGCGGATGGAGTTCGGCATAGTGCATCGCCCCAAACTTGGTCGTCATATCTCCGGCGATGCCTATCTGATCAAAGAAGGAGAAGAGGCTACCTTAATCTGCCTGGCCGACGGGTTGGGCAGCGGTGAGAAGGCAGCGGAAGCGGCTCAAACCGCCATCCGCTGCGTGGAGGTCAACAGCGCCCTGCCCTTGAGCGACATCATGACCCGTTGCCATCGGGCACTCAAGGGGACGCGGGGGGCAGTGATGGCTCTGATGCGCATCAGCTTTACCCAGAGTACGATGACCTTCGTAGGCGTGGGCAACATCGGCATCCATGTCCGTAGCACCGCGCCTATCAAGCCCATTTCGAGGAACGGCATCGTGGGGTATCGCCTGCCGCATCTGCGGGAATTCACCTTTCCCTACACCCCCGGCGACCTCTTCGTGCTTCACACCGATGGGATTTCAAATCGCTTCATATTGGATAGCACTATATGGATGACAGGGACACAAGACGTGCAAATTCTGGCAGATGACATAGCCCGCAATTTCGGCAAGGAGGACGATGACGTCACCGTACTTGTAGCAAGGTAGGAGGCTAACCAAAGCCCGGGGAACCTTCGACTAAACTCGGAGCTTCCCACAGGGACTTGGTTGAAACAGGCGAGATGGTAGATTTGAGAGATTGGTTGAGGGAAAATGAAGAAGCGGTCGTGGGACGCTGGCTGAGAGCGATACAAGACAAAGCTATATCCCATTACGAAGGGTTAACCGTAGATCAGTTGAAGGAGGAGTTGATCCCTCTATACTGCTGTCTGGTCAGCACGACCACTCTGGACAGCGTAGACATTGACACAGACACCACGGCCGCCTTAAGCGACTGGATGTTGGATCAACGGCTTAGCCGTTCCTGCACCCTGTCGGAGTTGCTGGAAATAACCTTTCAACTCCGGTCAACCATAGGCCAGGTCCTGGCAGAGTCTGGCGACCCTGCCTGGAGCATGACCATCTGGCAAAAATTGATCCCTTTCTTCGACCACGCAGCCACCACTCTGGCCGAACTCTTCACTCAGGCTATTGAAGACAACCTGATGGAACGCCTGAGAGAAGCAGAGATTGTGGCCAAAAGGTTGACTCTGGCCACCGAAGAAATTCGGGCGCTCAACCTGGAACTGGAAGACCGCATAGAAGAGCGGACCAGAGAGTTGGCTAAAGAAAGGGACCACATGGAGGCCCTGTACAACATTGTCCGCGAGGTGAGTACCAGCCTCGACTTGGATACAGTGTTGCACAAGACCCTGAGCGTGGTCAGCGCCGCCGTGGGGGCCGAGCACGGTTCTGTCATGCTGTTGGATCCGCTCTCAGATGCTCTCGTCTACCGAGCTGTGCTAGGCCATGAGCAACCGCTGCCCAGAGAAGGCATCCCTTCAGCCTTTCGGCGGGGAGTGGGGTTGGTTGGCTGGGTGCTGGAACACGGTCAGGCCGTCATTGTGAACGACGTCACCAAAGACGAACGCTGGCTGACCATGCCCGGCCTGGAAACCGAAGCCCGGTCAGTCATCGCTGCCCCCCTCGTCATAGGCAGCGACGTGCAGGGCGTACTCGTCGTCTCCGACACCCACCCCGACCACTTCACCGACGCCCATCTGAGATTGGTTTCGGCCGCAGCCAGTCAGATAGCTGCTGCGGTGGACAACGCTCAGTTGTACAGTTATGTCACCGATCAGGCCCAGCAATTGGGGCAAATGCTGCGTACCCAGCAGGAGGAGGCCAGCAAGAGCCAGGCCATCCTGGAATCCATCGCCGATGGAGTGATTGTCAACGATGTCCACGGGCGGATCTTGCTGATGAATCCCGCTGCCGAGCGCATCGTCGGCGTCCAGGGCAGCTCAGTCCTTGGGCAAGACGTGCGCACCGTCTTTGACGCCTTCACGCCAGATGGTCGAGAAAAAGCCCTGGCCGCCATGGAGTCCCTCATGGCTGGACTTTTACCCACGAACGCTGAACCACAGGTCGTCGAAACCATCTTGGAATTGGGCATGGGGAATCGAGTGGTCAACGCTCACCTGGCCCCGGTCATAACCAGAGGAGAAGAACTGCTGGGGGTTGTGACCGTCTTTCGAGACATCACGAAAGAGGTCGAAGCAGACCGGGCGAAATCAGAGTTTGTCTCCAACGTCTCCCACGAGCTACGCACACCCATGACCTCCATCAAAGGATATACCGACCTCCTGTACGCGGGTGTGGTGGGAGAGGTCAACGAGGAACAGAAAAGATTCCTCTCCATCATCAAGTCCAACGCCGACCGCCTGACTGCCCTCATCAATGACCTCCTGGATATTTCGCGCACGGAAGCGGGACGCACCGAACTGGAGCTCAAGCCCCTCCAGATGGGAGAAATTGTGCTGGAAGTGGCGAATTCTTTCCGCGAGCAGATAGAAAGCAAAGGACTCGAACTGATAGTGGACATCCCTGACAATCTGACCAAGGTGCGCGGCGACCGTGACCGAATCACCCAAATCCTGACCAATTTGATCGCCAACGCCTATCATTACACGCCGGCGGGCAGTATAAAAATCTCTCTATCGCAGATGGACGACACCCTCAGAGTGGATGTCTCTGACACGGGCATCGGTATCGCCCCCGATGATCAGAGCAAAATATTTGACCGTTTCTACCGGGCTGATAACCCCGTAGTCCAAGACACCACCGGCACCGGTCTTGGCCTCTCCATCGTCAAGATGTTTGTGGAAATGCACGGAGGGCGTGTCTGGGTGGAAAGCGAACCCGGCAAAGGAAGCACCTTCACCTTTGTTCTGCCGACAATAGAAGAACCGGTAGAGGCCACATTGACTTTGCCGGCGGCTCACGAGCGAGAGGAAACAGAGGCCATCCTCCCCAAGAAGGGCAGCGTTCTCGTCGCCGAAGACGACGCTGATACAGCCCGCCTGCTAAAGAAAGTGCTGAGTCAGGATGGATTCGAGGTAGCAGTAGCTATGGATGGCTACGAGGTGGTAGCAACAGCCTGTCGGCAGAAGCCAGAGCTGATTCTGCTGGACTTGAAACTGCCTGGTATGGACGGCTATGAGACCATCACCCGACTGCGAAACGAGGCCGAAACCCGAGAAATACCGGTTATCGCCATGTCATCTCACCTTGAGGAAATAGAGAGAGTTCAGACCTTGGGCATAGAGAATATCCTGGTCAAACCCTTCACTGTAGATGAGTTGATAACCAAATTGGACGGGGTTCTAGAAAGCACGCGGCAGAGAGTCCGAGAGCGTTATGGTGCATCTTCTTGAGGCTCTGAAACTGGAACAGAATAAGGTGGAAGAGACAAAGCCGGCTCCGACTGCCGGTGAGCAACGGTTGCTGGCAGAACTGGCGGCCTTGCAGCGCATCGGCCAAAAGCTCAACTCGACCCTGGACCTGGAACAGATCTTGGAGGCGGTTTTGCAGGAGGCCGTCGGAGTTACACCGGCTACCTGTGCCGGCATTTACCTCATTGACCAGGACAGCGGGCAATTGCGCCTGCGCGCCTGGCGCGGCTACAACCCGGAACAAGTAGCGACCACGGAGAACGCCGAGGCCGGGTCAGCAGATGGCGTCATCCGCCAGGTGATTGAAACAGGTCAGACGGCCTCTCTCCCTGACGTAAGCCGGTTCCCCGGCCGCTATTGCTTGAATTCAGACACCCGCTCCGTTTTGGCCGTGCCCATCTGCTACGCCGGAGAGATAGCGGGCGTCATTAACCTCGAAAGCCCGGAAGCGGCAGCCTTCAATCCAGACAACATCCGCTTCCTGGAAATTCTGGCGGATCATACAGCCATGGCCGTTGGCAACATCCAGCGTTACGAGGATCAGGTAAGGCAAGGAGAGGCCCTGAGCCGTCGGGTGGAACAACTGGCTACCCTTTTTGAGATCTCTGGCGCTCTACGTATGGACCTGGGCCTTGAGGACATCCTGGAGCGGATCGTCCACGCCATCCCCGATGTGGTCGGTTTCAACAGGGCTCTGCTCAGTTGGGTAGAAGGAGATCCACCTTATTTAAAGCGCGTGGCATCGGCCGGGATACCCCTTGCCGTTTTCAAACAACTCCAACGTATACGTCAACCTCTGGCTAAATTTGAGGCAGTCATGCGTCCAGAGTACCGCATTAGCAACTCCTACTTTATCCCCCACTACTGTCAGGAAGATTGGGAGAAAGATCTGGCTGTCTACACCCCGCCGGAGGGAGAGGAAAAGTGGCCCGAAGGGAAGTGGCACCCCGATGACATGTTGCTGGTGCCCCTCAGAAGCGTGGACGGAGCCATATTGGGCCTGCTGTCCGTAGATGATCCCCAAGATGGCCTGATACCCAACCGCAGGACCATTGAGACCCTGGAACTCTTTGCCAATCAGGCCTCTGTAGCTATCGAGAACTCCCGGCTCTTCGAGGAGCGAGAACGTCGCATCACAGAGTTGGCTACTCTCACCATCATAGGCCGAATCATCAGTTCGGTCATGGATCTGGACGAACTGATGGACAAGATCTACCAACAGGTCAGCCTGGTGATGGACACCACCAACTTTTACATCGCCCTCTACGACGAGGAGAAAAATGAGGTAAGCTTCGAGATCGAGGTAGAGGGCGGAAAGCGCCGTCTCAAGAGGAGGCGGGAGGCAGAGATCGGCCTGACCGGTTATATTATCCGCACCCGCCAACCGGTTCTGATCAAGGAAAACGTGCTTCAGTTTCACGAGGAGATAGGGGTTAAGCCCTCTGGTGAGTTGGCTCGGTCGTGGCTGGGGGTACCCATGATTGCTGCTGAGCGGGTAGTGGGCGTGATAGCCGTACAAAGCTACGACGAGGAAGGTGCCTACGACGAGGAACACCGTGACATCCTGTTCACCATTGCCAACCAAGCCGCCATCGCTATCGAGAACGCCCGCCTCTTCGAAGAAGCCCGCCAGAGAGCCGCCCAATTGGAGGCCACAGCCGAGGTTGGCCGGCGCATTACCTCCATCCTCGATCTAGATGAATTGCTCTCCCAGGTTGTGGAGCTCATCCATCACATCCTGGGGTACTATCATGTCCACGTCTTCCTGGTTGATGAGGCATCCAACGAGGTCGTCTTCCGAGCCGGCTCTGGCGAGACCGGACGGTTGATTAAAGAACGGGGCGGCCTTCGCCTCAAGATTGGCGAGCAAGGCATCATTGGCTGGGTGGCCGGAGCCGATTCGCCGCTGTTGGTCAATGACGTGTCGCAGGACTCGCACTATGTGCCCGATGATGCCTTGCCAGATACCCGATCAGAGTTGGCGGTCCCGCTGAAGATCGGCCGGCGAGTCATCGGCGTCCTGGATGTCCAGAGCGACGAGTTGAACGCCTTTGACCCGGATGACGTGGCCGTGTTGCAGATCCTGGGTGACCAGGTGGCCATCGCCATCGAAAACGCCCGTCTGTTTGAGGAGACCTTGGCGCGGACGCGTGAGGTGATGGCCCTGGCAGAGACCGGCCGGAAACTGGCTTCCACCCTCGAACTGGACGCAGTCCTGGATTCCATCATGGATGCCTGTCTCGAGTTGTTCCAGGTTCGCCAGGCCTGCTTCATCATGATGGACAAAGACGGCTACCTGCGGATGAGACGCCACCGAGGGCTTAGCGAAGAATTTGTCCGCAGCATTGTGGGCCGACCAGGCGAAGGATTCTTTGGAAAGGTCTACCAGAGCGGCCAGCCCATTCTGATCAGAGACGCCCGTGAGCAACTCGACCCAGACACGGCCGAAGCAGTGAAGCGGGAAGGGATCATATCCTTCGTCCATGTGCCGGTCAAGGTCAAAGGCGAAACAGTGGCGGTAATGAACCTGACCTCATCGCAAGAAGACCGCCGTTTCAGCGAAAAAGACCTGGAGAAGCTGAGTGCTTTCGCCGACCAGGCAGCCGTCGCCATCGAGAACGCCCGCCTTTTCGAGGAAATCCATCAAAGAGCCCTCCAGCTTGAGACTCTGGTTGGAGTCAGTCAGCGTATCACCTCTGCTCTGAGCTTGGATGAATTGCTGTATCAGGTGGTACACCTCATCCAGCAGAGCTTTGGCTATTACCACGTGCACATCTACCTGGCCGATACTGAAGCGGGCTACATGGTCCTGCACGAGGGGACAGGAGAACCCGGGCGCAGCATGAAAGAGCGCGGCCATCGCATCAGAATAGGCGAAGGGCTGGTGGGTCACGTGGGGCAAAAAGGCGAAGCAGTGCTGGTCACCGATGTCAGCCAAGAGCCCCGCTGGCTGCCCAACCCCCTGCTGCCCGATACCAAATCGGAGTTGACCGTGCCCCTCAAGCTGGGCAATGAATTGCTGGGCGTGTTGGATGTCCAGAGTGACCGGGTGGGGGGGCTGACCGAGGACGATATGGCCCTACTGGAAGGGTTGGCCGGGCAGATCGCCGTAGCTATTGCCAACACACGGCTGTTTGAGCAGATGCAGGCTTACGCCCGCCAGTTGGAAGAACACAAAGCCACCCTGGAAGAGCGAGTGCGAGAGCGTACCGAGGAACTGGCGGCCGCCCTCCGTCACCAAAAGCTCGAAGCCGACAAGACCAGGGCTATTGTAGAAGGCATCGCCGATGGAGTCATAGTCTTTGACGCTGACAACAGAGTGATCATGGTCAACCCTGCCGCCGAGCGGATGCTGAACCTACCGGTGCCCATCGTCCTGGGGCGAGACATGCGTGATCTCATCGAGGAAGCCGACGAAGCCTTCGACCGCGAGGCGACCCTGACGGTCTTGACGGTGTTGAGCGCCATGATAGGCAGCCGGGAAAGGTTAGAAGCCGGAGAATCATTGACTCAGACGCGCTTCCAGCTCGGAGAAAGGACCATCGCCGCCAGTTTCACCTCGGTGGCCTTGACAGATGAGGAGTCTTTCAACATCGTAGCCGTCTTCCGGGACATCACCAAAGAAGCCGAGATAGACCGGATGAAGAGCGAGTTCCTCTCGATGGCGGCCCACGAACTACGTGCTCCTATGACCTCCATCAAAGGATACAGCGATATGCTCCTCCTGGGGTTGGCCGGGGAGCACGATGAGAGACAGAAACAATTCCTGAATACCATCAAGGCCAACGTTGACCGGGTGCTGGAGATGGTCAACGAATTTTCAGAAATCTCCCGCCTCGAGACCGGGACCCTGAAGCTGGACCTCAAGCCTCTTCCCATGGGCGATTTGGTGTCAGAAGTAGTGGTCTCATTACGGCCCCAGATCGAGGCCAAAAAGCTGAACTTGACCGTAGAAGTGCCACCAGACCTGCCTGAGGTATGGGGTGATCGCACCCGTATCATCCAAGTCCTGACCAATCTGGTCACCAACGCCTACAAGTATACCCCAGAAGGGGGAGGGATAGCTATCACCGCTCAGTGGGTTGACGATAGTGTGCAGGTGGACGTCGCTGATACGGGGATAGGCATCGCTCCTCAGGATCAGGACAGGCTTTTCACCCGTTTCTTCCGCGCCGACCACCCCGAAGTCCGACGAGTTGCGGGCACAGGTCTTGGCCTGTCCATCGCCAAGTCCATCATTGAGATGCACGGCGGACGCATCTGGGTGGAAAGTAAATTGGGAGAAGGTAGCACCTTCAGCTTCACCCTGCCTTTGGCAAACCGTGTGCAAAGAGAGTGGGAAATATAACATCTCGTTCATTCACAGATAGGAGCCAAAATGACCACAATCCTAGTTGCTGAAGATGAAAGGGACATTCGAGAGTTAATCGCTTTCACCCTCCGCTTTGGCGGTTTCGAAGTGGAGGAAGCTATCAATGGGATAGAAGCGGTCGAAAAGGCGCGCAAACTCCGTCCGGACCTGATCCTCATGGACGTGCGGATGCCCAAGAAGACAGGCTACGAAGCCTGCCAGGAACTGAAAGCGGCGGACGAGACCAAAGACATCCCCATTGTCTTCCTCTCGGCCAAAGGACAGGAGGCAGAGATCAAACAAGGTATGGAGTTGGGGGCTGTGGACTATATCCTCAAGCCCTTTGAAGCTGAACAGTTGCCCAAACGGATGACCGAAATCCTGGAGATGACCAAGCGCGGGAAGTGAGCAACTGGACGCTTCCAATACCGAGTTCTGACGCAAGCGATGAGCGCAATTGTTATTGACGGTGGATTAATTCATTACGAGAGCTGGGGACGGGGTAATCCCCTGATCCTGCTCCACGGCTGGCTGGGCTCCTGGCGCTATTGGATGCCCACCATGGAGGAGCTCTCTGAACAATATCGT
Organism: Anaerolineae bacterium; assembly: GCA_029933115.1. Taxonomy (GTDB): domain Bacteria; phylum Chloroflexota; class Anaerolineae; order E26-bin7; family E26-bin7; genus E26-bin7. The sequence goes on from JAOZOT010000004.1 coordinate 27,789, forward strand.
ACCTATGCCCTCGATCTATGGGGTTTTGGCGACTCTGATAAATCAACAGAGCGCCACGGTGTGGAGAAATATGTGAACCTCCTCAAAAACTTCATGGACGAGCTGGCTGTCGCTCCGGCCGCACTGGTGGGGCACTCACTAGGAGCCACTGTTGCCGTCAAATTCGCCGTGGCCAATCCCGATCGGGTAACCAGATTGATGGTGGTGAGTCTGCCGGTGATAGGCGAGGCCATCAACTGCCGTCTGCTTATCTGTGGCGGTACCTCCCCCTTCAGTCGCCTCTTAGGCGGTCGTCGGCCCGTTGACTACGAGGAAGTGTTGACAGAGACGGAAAAGGCCAGCGAAAGCGTCATCGCTCTAACTGTGCAAGATTGTGCAGCTTTGGATTTGCGAGAAGATTTGAGACAGATAGAGGTGCCATTGCTAGCAGTCTACGGAGAAAAAGATAACATTGTTGACCCTGCTCAAGCCAGGCTATTGGAAAACACGGCCAGGAACATCCGATCCATCACTTTACCTGGATCACGTCACTTCCCCATGCTAGACGAAGCCAGCAAATTCCATCGGTTACTGAGGGATTTCCTGGTGACAGATGACTTGGGAAGCCTGACGTTGAGGGAAGAATGGCGGAGGCGAACTCACTAGAAGCAGCCGGCCCTCCGAGCTATGCACCGTTGGGGGGTCTGGCCACATCCCAAAAGAGAAGATCAGGAGGTAATCAAATGGCTGAAGACAGACAGATGCCCAATGTGATGTTGCGAAACCTGCTGGAGGCCATTGCCGAAGTCCTGGGAGAGAATGGCCTGAAAGCTGTTTTGAATGCAGCGGGCTTGCAGCGATTCATTGACAATTATCCCCCCAACAACATGGATCGGAACGTCACTTTTGCCGAGTACGGTGCGGCCGAGCAAGCTGTCGAGGACGTGGTGGGGCCAAAAGGGGCCAAGATGATGCTGACACGCATTGGCCGGGCAACGTTCCGCTACGCTCTGGAAGAGCAGCCGGCCGTCTTGGGACTGGCAGGTGTGGCACTCAAGGCCCTGCCCATGAATACTCGGATGAAGATAGTCCTGGCCAGCTTGGCCAAAGCTGCTACCAAAGATGTCAACCAGCCAACCGACATCGAAGAACATGATGACCACTTCCTGTTTGTGGTGAGTGAGTGTCCCTGCCGTTGGCGAGGGAAAAAGGACAAGCCGGTCTGCTTCGTCACGGTGGGTGTACTCCACGGAGCCCTGCATTGGGCTACAGGCAAGAACTTTAAAATAGAAGAAATAAACTGTATCGCTATGGGCGACGATGCCTGCCGCTATCGAATTGACAAAGAGCCGCTGGAGGACTAGATGCGCACTCCCATCATCGCCGGCAACTGGAAAATGAACAAGACCATCACCGAGGCCGTGAATCTGGTCCGGGCGATGCGGTCGGAGCTAAACGAGGTGCCAGGCGTGGACAAAGTCCTCTGCCCCCCCTTCCCGGCCCTGGCTGCGGTGAAAGAATTGCTGGAGCCAACTACCATCAAGCTGGGCGCTCAGAACATGCACTGGGAGGAGCAGGGAGCCTACACCGGGGAAATCTCGCCCCTGATGCTCAAGGAACTCTGTCAATACGTCATCCTGGGTCACTCGGAGCGGCGGCAATACTTTGGCGAAACGGACGAGGGGGTCAACAAGAAGATAAAAGCAGCTTTGGTCCACAGCCTGATTCCCATCATCTGCGTGGGTGAGAACCTGGCCCAGAACGAAGCTGGACAGACGGAAACTGTGATCAGCGGTCAACTCAAGGGATGCCTGGCCGACTTGAGCGCTGAGCAGGTGCGCGGACTGATCATCGCTTACGAACCTATCTGGGCCATTGGCACCGGCCGGCCCGCCACCGGAGCGGGCGCTAACGCCGTCATCGGCCAGGTCATCCGCGGCACCATCAGCGACCTCTACGACGAAGCCACAGCTCAAGCGGTCCGCATCCAATACGGCGGCAGCGTGAATCCGAAGAACATCGCCGAGTTCATGAGCCAGAGTGAGATTGACGGGGCATTGGTGGGCGGAGCCAGCCTCAGGGCAGCCGACTTTGTGGAAATTGTGCGCATCTCGGCTCAAGTGAAAGGCACCCTTGCAAGGGCCTAACAGTTCACCGCCCGACATTTTGAGCAGTGACTCTCCTGCAGAAAGTCGCCTCAATCGCGGGGTCGAACCTCCTCGCCGAAGCGCGTAACGGCTTCAAATCGCCGCCCAACCTGCGGGAGAGAGTGAAGTGAAGGGAGCGTCATGTTCGGTGATTGGAGCCCTTTCATCTGGCTGGCCATCACTCTGGTGCCCCTCCTTCTCCTCAAGCGTTGGATAAACCGGCATGTGCAGGGGCTCAGCTTGCTCCTGGTAGGAGACAACGACCTGGCTATGTTCCTGTATTTCGTACTGTTCCTGCCGGGCATCCTCCTGCACGAATTGAGCCACTGGCTGATGGCCAAGCTCCTGGGGGTGAGGACGGGCAAGATATCCATCTGGCCTTCCAAAAGAAAGTCGGGCCGTCAGATGCGTCTGGGGTCGGTGAAGGTGGGCCGCGCCGATCCCGTCCGTAACAGCCTCATCGGTCTGGCTCCCCTGCTGAGCGGTATCATTGTCATCCTCCTCATTGGCGATTGGATTCTGGGCCTGAACACCATTGGAGACGTTTTCCTGAGCGGTGAATGGCCCGAACTCTGGCAAGGTCTGGTGACCTACGTCCAGGTGCCCGACTTTTGGCTGTGGCTTTATCTGATCTTTGCCGTGTCAAACGCCATGCTGCCCAGCGAGACCGACCGCCAGTCCTGGCGACCTGTCCTCATTTTCTGGGGAGGGGTCGCCGTGCTTCTCTACTTCGTTGGTTGGGTCCCCCAGGTCCCTAGGGCTGTGGCCGACTGGTTCTTGACCGCTATCAGCTACTTGGCCTATGTCTTCGGCCTGACCATAGGGGTGGACGTCATCTTTATCATCATCATAGCCATCCTGGAGAAGCTGCTGATGACCCTCAGAAGAGCGCGGGTGGAGTATTAGAGCGTGTCCAAAAATTCGGGAGGCGGCGTTCGTAGGAACGACTTCAGTCGCGGGGACGCGATAGATGAGGAGCGGGCCCCAAGCCGACAATTGAACAAGGAGGCCACCAGTTCATCTCGTGCGGCCAGAGCGGACCTTCTGGCTCTGCTGGGCTTTGGCCTGCTGACCCTGCTGATGATCTACCCTCTATCCTTACACTTGGCTGAGGCCCTTCAGGACACTTCCGATTCCCTGCTCAACTTGTGGATCACTAACTGGCAGGCCCATCAACTCCTCATCTCCCCCCTTCAGCTTTTTGACACCAATATCTTCTACCCTTATCCCAACACCCTGGCCTACTCGGAGATTCTCTTCCCCAACGTTCTGCTCGGCCTGCCCCTCTTCGTCTTCACCGATAACCACATCTTGACCTACAACTTGCTGTTCCTGCTCAGCTTCGTCCTGTCGGCCCTGGGCCTCTACCTGCTGGCCTACCGCCTGTCAGGAAGCCGTTATGCGGCCTTTATCGCCGGCCTGGTCTTTGCTTTCTCCCCCTATCGTGCCGGCCACCTCAGCCAGTTGCAACTGCTGACCATGCAGTGGATGCCATTGGCCCTGCTGTACCTGGACCGCTACCTTGGAAGGCGAAAAGCCAAAGACGGTCTGCTCTTTTGCGCTTTCTTCACTGCTCAATGTCTGTCATCTTTTTACTACGCCTTCTACATGGGGCTGGCGGTGGGGCTGTACCTCCTGTACTATTTCATCCTTCGCCGGCAGAAGGTTTCACTTTCTTTGATCCTGAGACTAGCCCTTCTGGGCGGACTGATAGCGGTTCTCATTACCCCCTTCGCCTGGCCCTACTTTCAGGTCAACCGCGATCTGGGTGTGGAGAGAACGCTGCCTGAGTTGGTTGCCTTTTCCCCCAGGCTGCGCACTCTCCTGAAAGGCTACCTTTTACCCTGCTGGGCAGTTCTTGTCCTGGCCGTGCCGGGCTTTTTTCGGGCGGCAAAAGGACGGACTCCCAGCAGCCTCGGCCAGAAGGGAAACGCCGTTTTCTACCTTATCCTGGCTCTCTTTGGTCTGGTCATGGCCCTGGGGCCTACACTGCGGGTCAGCAAGAACCTGGAGTGGCCCGCTTTTCCCATGCCCTATCGGTTCTTCTTCGCGTATTTTCCCGGCTTCAAGGCCATGCGTGCTCCCGGCCGCTTCTTCAGTCTCACCACCCTGAGCCTGGGAGTGCTGGCTGCTCTGGGAATCGCCAGTCTGGAGAAAGCGCTTGCCCTCCTGGTTCACCGTTCGCCGTTCGTCATTCGCCATTCGCTAATACGGACCGGCGTCTTCCTGCTGGTACTGTACCCTCTGCTGTTGAGAAGCTGGGCTCACGTGAGTGTCGCTTTCATCGAGGGGAGAGAGCGCCTACCCCCGGTCTATCGCTGGTTGGCCCGGCAATCGCCTACGGTGATTGTAGAACTACCTTTGGCTTTCCGCCTGGCCGATCCTCCGCCGGTGGAATCCATTGACCCCAGCCTGGTCTGGCCCACCTACAACCTCTTCCGCTATCAATATTTCTCCACCTACCACTGGCAGGAGAGCATTGACGGCTACAGCGGCTTTGTCCCCCCCCGACACGGGGAAATAGAATGGGAGATGGAGCATTTCCCTTCAGAGCGGGCCATCAGCCTCTTGCAGGGTCTGGATGTGGAATACGTTGTCCTCCACGAGGCATTGTACCAGGCTTACCGGCCGGAACGCTGGCCTGAGATCCAGGAAGCCCTGCCCGCCTTCAGAGAACTGACCCTGGTGGAACAATTCGGCCAAGATTACGTCTATCAGGTGCAACGCCGAACCCAGGCCAGGGAGAGCCTTGAAGTCAAAGGGTTCTTCCCCGCGCAGGCTGTCCCTGGCGAGAAGTACACAGCCTATCTGCTGATAGCCAACACCGGAGCGCGTAGCTACGCCATCAAGCCTATCGAGCGGCTGCCTGTGACAGCCACTTGGCGCGCCGATGGTGGCAAGGGCCCCGGCCAGCAACAACAAACCGTGCGGGTCGCAGTGGAAATGCCTCTCGTCATCTCCGGAGCCTCTGTGGTGCCGGTGAGCTTCCCGTCACCAATCACTCCCGGCGAATATCACCTCCTGCTCGAGGCCGCTGCCGGCCCCCTTCCTCCCTTCAGCCTAGAAGGGTCGGTGTCTGTGGGTGAGGGAGCGGAAAGGGCTGCGGAGCCGGTGCCGGTGCGACTCTACGACTACAGCCTCGACCAGGACAGATATGCCCCCGGCGACACCCTACGCCTCACCCTGCACTGGGAGGCTTTGGACAGGTTGATGGGAGACTGTAGCGCCTCCGTCAAGCTACTGGATGTGGACGGCGCAGTCCTGGCTCAGCAGGACAGCGCCTTGTATCGGGCTTGGCAGCCAGTGTCCTGGCTGCCAGGGGATAGGATAGCCGACCGGCACGAACTCGAGATACCACCCAACACCCCGTTGGGACGCTACCGGCTTCAGATAAGCCTCTACCGGCCAGCAGACCTTTCCACGCTTCTCCCTCTGGGCGAGGAGACGACGCCTGTAGAGGACATCTCTACCTGGGTAAAAGTCAAGCCCCCTGGGTCTGAGCAGCTATCCATCCAACACCCCTTGCACGTCAACCTGGGCGACCGGGTAACCCTCCTGGGTTACGATGTGCGCCCCGAAGCAGTCCAGCCTGGCCAGCCCCTGGATTTGACCTTGTATTGGCAGGCTCGCCGGGAGATGACCGGCGATTACACCGTCTTCACCCACTTGGTCGCCGCCGAGGGCCGCATCGTGGCTCAACAGGACAACCGGCCGGCCGAAGGTCGCTACCCTACCTCCGCCTGGGATGCAGGGGAGATCGTGGTGGATCGGTATCACCTGACCATCCCCCCCGACGCTCCCGACGGTGAATACCATCTGGAGGTGGGGATGTACCTTCTCTCAACTCTGGAGCGGCTCAAAATCGTCGGTGGAAGTGAAGAGGGCCAGGACCGGATTTTGCTTGGTCTAGTCTTTGTGAGGCGAGGTTCATGAAAAGACTGATAATAGGCATATCCGGCGCTTCAGCCGTGATTTATGGGATAAGACTGCTGAAAGTACTGAAGGAGGCCGAAGTCGAGACTCATCTGGTGATTACTCCGGCGGCCAAGGAAATCATCCTTCTGGAGACAGACCTGGCAGTGGAGGAGGTGGAAGCGATGGCCGACTGTGTCTACGACATAGATGACATTGGAGCAACTATCGCCAGTGGCTCCTTCCAGACCGATGGCATGGTCATCATACCTTGCTCCATCAAAAGCTTGTCGGGCATAGCCAACTCGTACAGTACTAACCTGTTGCTGCGGGCCGCCGACGTCACCTTGAAGGAAAGAAGAAGGTTGGTAGCTGTAGTGCGGGAGACCCCTCTGCACAGAGGGCACCTGCAACTGATGTTGAGAGCGACCGACATGGGAGCCATCATATTCCCTCCGCTGCCGGCCTTTTATCACCGGCCCAAAACAATCGAGGACATCGTTGATCACACAGTGGGCCGGGTTCTCGACCTTTTTGGGATTGACCACGCCCTCTTCGCGAGATGGAGAGGCCAGCCCTTGCCAAGTAGCTAACGCTCGGTCATCCCTATTCCACAAATTTTAACCATATTATGTCAATCAAGGTATTGAAATCTGGCCCAATATGGTGTATAATGAAAGCACTGATAGGGATTCGTCCTGCTCTACATTCCCTGAGAGGCCAACGCATCACAAACACATTCGCCCTTGGCGAAGAAGGAGGACATCGGTTATGAGGAAAGCAATGATTGTTTTGGCAACCGTTTTGATTCTAGGCTTGCTGACGACGGCCGTCAGCTACGCGGCCCCGCCCGCCTACGGGCCAATCTATCACTGCGTCAGGTATGGCGAGACCTTGTTCTCCATTGGACGTTTGTATGGGGTCAACCCCTACGCCATTGCCAGCGCCAACGGCATCTCGAACCCGAACCTCATTTACGCCGGGCAGTGGCTTCTCATCCCCACCTGTTGCGCCTATTCTCGTATCCACGTTGTCGCCTATGGTGAGACCCTCTTGTCAATATCCAGGCTGTATGGGGTGAGCCCCTGGTCCATCGCCCAGGCCAATGGCATCTGGAACCTCAACTACATCTACGCTGGCCAGCGCCTGGTCATCCCCTGACCGAGCACTGAACACGAAGACACGAGAGGTGCGAAGGAACGAGGGGTACAAATTCGGTTCTAGACGGGTGGTTGGCGTTTGCGAGGTGTGCCTGTAGAGCCCAAGGCATAATGGGGCAGGGTTTGCATCTTCTTGAACAACCGAGACGCTCAGGATGACTCCACGCTGGAGGCCAGAAATGGAGTTGTTTTGAGCGAGTTCCTACAGCGTCTCCACCGTGGGGGTGGTGTCTGTCGGGGTCTCTGTGGCCGTCGGTGTATAGGTTGCTGTGGGCGTATCAGTGGGCGAGCTCGTAGCTGAGGGCGTGAGAGTAGGCGAGCTCGTAGCTGAGGGCGTGGGAGTGGAGGTAGCGGTCGGCGTGCTGGTTCCTGTAGGCGTGGCTGTGCCTGTGGGTGTGGCAGTGAACGAGGCCGTGGGAGTAGGCGAAGGTGTGACGGTGGCCGTGCCCGTGGCTGTAGACGTGGCAGTGGGAGACGGCGTACCTGTGGCTGTGGGCGTAGCGGTCGCTTCTGCGGTCGGTGTGACAGTAACAACTGGCGTCGCCGTGTTGGTAGGCGAAGGCAGAGGAGTGTAGGTAGCTGTGGGCTGTGGTGGTGGCAGTGTCGGTGAAGGCCACGACTGGGTTGGCGTGGGCCGCAAAGTGGGAGTTGGAGACTTGGTGGCCGGAGGTGAGAGAGGCAGCCAGGTAGGCACTGCTCTGGTAGGAGGCAGGGGGGTAGTAGGCACCGGGGGAGCGACGGCCAAAGCCGCCAGCCCCAGGCAATAGCAAGGCAGAGTCAAAACAATTATGGCACTGAGCAGTCCATAAGTTGTCCTCTGTTCATCTGACAGAGCGGCGTACCAGGCTACCAACTTTTTCAGCACAATCCCTCCTCCGGGAAGCCCTCAGAGCGCTCGTAGTAACGACTTCAGTCGTTTTTAGCCGCAGAGCACCGGTCGTTAGCGACTCAAGTC
>JAOZOT010000067.1 GCA_029933115.1 Anaerolineae bacterium
GCTAGTGGGATAGGATATACCCAATTCTAACCGAAGAGCGGCCCTTTTTCAAATAACTCTCAGATTATCACAGCGAAGCTAACCATCCCAATGCACCTCTCTCCATCGCTCACTTGACAAATATCCAATGTTAGGATATAATATCAAATATCTTATATCGAATTTAGCTCGCATCCTCGATAGATAGCATCTGCAAGGAATACAGGCAGAGCGAAAATGTCCAACCATCTCGAGTCAATCCAGAGTCATCGCCCGCTAACCGACGTGGTGTTCGAGAGACTGCGCGACGCTATCATTGATGGTCGACTGCAGGCAGGCCAATGGTTGCGTCAGGAAACGCTGGCTCAGGAATTAGGCGTCAGCCAGATGCCGGTGCGGGAGGCCCTCAAACGGCTGGTAGCCGAAGGCCTGGCTGTGCGCATCCCTTATAAAGGGGTGAAGGTAGTCGAGTTCTCACCGGAAGATATCGTGGACATTTGCACTGTCCGTTTGGTACTGGAGAGCTTGGCTGCCCGACTCGCTACATCCTTGATCACCGATGAGGAACTAGAACGCTTGAGAGAGATCCTTAGAGAGCTAGAGGGATATAAAAGCCAGGATCAGATGGCCCAGCGACGCCAGCTGAACGACGAATTTCATCTTTCCATTTGTCGGGCCAGTGGTCGTCGGTACCTGATCCGTCTGCTGGAGACGGTGTGGGGATGGTTCCCTAGTGTGATGTTGTATGAAGGGGCGTTCCGGCAAGAGGAACTGTTGTTGACCCGTATGGAACGGGAGAAGCGGGAGCACTGGGCTATCCTGGAGGCTTTGGAAAGACGGGACGCTCATCAGGCTGAGGAGGAAACACGCCGCCATATCCAAAACCTATCTCGAGAGCTGATAGAAGTCCTTGGGATACCTGAAAAGGAGATTGAACTGCTAGGGATTCTCTGATCCCGTTATAGCCGGATTCCTTGAGGGAAGGGAGGTGATCTTATCGGGCGAGGATTGGCTCATCAGCACATCAAATTATTCACAAAGGAGATACAAATGATAAGGTTATTCTTCTTTAACTTCATGGTGATTGTGGCTTTGGTGTCGGCCATGCTACCGGGTTTGGTCAGCGCCGCGCCATTGATCCAGGAGGGACAAACTTATACTGTACAGAAAGACGACAACCTGTGGGCTATTGCAGAGAAATATCTTGGCAACGGGATCGCCTACAAGGCTATTGCTGCTGCCACCAATGCCAAGCACGAAGAAGATGCCACCTTTGCCGTGATAGACAACCCTAGTCTGATTCAGCCTGGCTGGAAGCTATTCATCCCTAGCGCCCAAGAGGCGGCAGAGTTCATGGTGGCACCCGAGCCCACAGGACAGATCGTTATCGCGCAGACGGCGGATGCCAATACTCTTGACCCCAAGTACCTCAAGGGCCGTCAGACTCAGAATGTTCTCCGCCTGGTATTTGACAGTCTCTACCATAGAGACAATAACATGAAGATTGTTCCCTGGCTGGCCACTTCCTATGAGAACCCGGACGAGCGTACCTGGCGTTTTCACCTGCGTCGAGGAGTCAAGTTCCACAATGGGAACGACTTTAAAGCCAACGATGTCAAATTCACCCTCGGTCGGCTGCTCGAAGATGATTCGCAGTTTAGTACGCGAAACTTTGTGGACAGGGTCGAGGTCATTGATGACTACACCGTGGACATTATCACCAAGGAGCCCTACGCGGCCTTTATGACCAGAGTCGTCCTCTGGCACATGACCGACGAAGAATATTTCAACGAAGTCGGACCGGAAGGATTTGCCAGCAAGCCCGTCGGCACAGGCCCCTTCAAGTTTGTGGAATGGATCAAGGATGAGCAGATGGTGTTGGAAGCTAATCCTGACTATTGGGGTGGTTCGCCCAAGATTAAGACAGTCATCTTCAAACCCATCCCAGAGAATGCAACCCGTATAGCAGCTCTAGAGACGGGCGATGTTGATCTCATCACCGATGTGCCCCCCGATTACGTTGACCAAGCACCAGAAGGTGTTGAGATCATGACGATCCCTGGCACCCGTGCCTTTTATCTCGGTATGAACGTGAATTGGAAACCCTTCGATGACGTGCGAGTACGGCAGGCCATGAATTACGCCGTTAATGTCGAAACCATCATCGAGAACGTGCTGAATGGGCTGGCCAGACCGATTGACAATCCGTTGTTGCCAGAAGCTTTCGGCTACATCCCAACGCCAGTCTACAGCTATGATCCCGAGAAGGCCAAGAGCCTCCTGGCCGAAGCTGGCTACCCTGACGGTTTCGAGATGGAGCTCGACACGCAGCCTCCTCTGAAGGAAATCGCCGAGGCTCTGGCTGGCCAACTCAGCGAAGTAGGGATCAAAGCTAAAGTCAATATCATGGAAAAAGCGGCTCTATACGCCAAGTACGAGCCGGGTTTCAGCCAGACCTTCTTGACTTCTTGGGGCAACTCGGAAGCGGACGCCGACGGTATGCTGTCCAAACAGTTCTACTCTAATCGCTACAGATGTAATCTGCTGGGGCCCGAGGGGGAAACCGGTTACGGTAATACTGAGCTCGGTTGCTACTACACTGGCTACGCGAATGCCGAGGTGGACGCATATATCGAGGCAGGAGCCAGGACTGTAGACCCAGAGAAGCGGAAGGAGTATTACGCCAAGGCGCTAAAGATCATTGTCGAAGAGACTCCGTGGGTCTTCCTCTATAATCCCTCCGAAGTCTATGCTAAGAGAACTCGGGTTCAAGGTTGGGTGCCTCGCTCAGATGCACTGATCATCTTGGATAAAGCCTGGGTTACGGACTAACCATCGGTCCTCCTCACAAACTAGCGCCGCCCCCAAGAGGGCGGCGCTAGGCTCGTTTCTCTTATCCCAATGTCTCGTGAGGTGTGAGACAGTTTTTCAAAAGCACAATGCTTCAGGGGACAAGACATGCAATATTTGCTAAGACGGATTGTCCTGATCGTTCCTGTACTTTTCGGCGTGTCGGTTATTGTCTTTACCATCATGCATGTAATCCCCGGTGACCCGGTTCGGCTCATGTTCGCCGGGACTGGTGCCACTGAGGAGCAGATACAAGCGATGCGGCACGCGCTGGGGCTCGATCGCCCTTTGCCTGTGCAATACGTGAACTATGTGACCAGGGCAATTCGAGGCGATTTAGGCCAGTCTATCCACTTTAAACAGCCGGTTCTACAATTGATTCTAGAGCGGATGCCGGCCACCATCGAATTGACGTTGGCCAGTCTTATCATCGCTCTGGCTATCGCCTTCCCTATTGGGATCCTCTCAGCCCTGAAACGTTATACGTTCATTGACTACATCGTCATGACGGGAGCTACCTTAGGCGTTTCCCTGCCAACTTTTTGGGTCGGCATTCTATTGATCATGCTCGTGGCTGTTAAATTAGGATGGCTCCCTGGCTTTGGAAGGATTGACTATGAAGTACACCTTCAGAGGATAACTGGCTTTCTCCTTGTTGACTCCCTTCTGACTTGGAATATCCCCGCTTTCAAGAGCGCCTTCACTCACCTGATATTGCCTGCTCTCGCTTTGGGAACGGCCATAGCCACATTCTCCACACGCCTGATCCGGTCCAGCATGTTAGAGGTCATCAGCCAGGATTACGTGGTCACTGCTCGCGCCAAGGGGTTACATGAGCGGGTAGTAATCGCACGCCATGTGCTGCGCAATGCCCTCATCCCCGTAGTAACGCTCATTGGCGTACAGATAGGGAATCTGCTGGGAGGAGCCGTCGTTACGGAAACCATCTTTGCCTGGCCTGGCATAGGGCGACTGGTCATTCAAGCTATCTACAACCGTGATTTTCTCCTGGTACAGGGCGTCGTGCTCTTCTTTGCTTTAATTCGCGTTACCATCAATCTTTTGACAGACGCCCTCTACGTGTGGATTGACCCCAGAATCAGCCATGTCTAGCTAGAAAGAGCAATGAGCAATGACCGAATCGTTTACAAGGCCGTTACTACGTGAACAGGAATTGCTCGCGCCTCGGCAAGGCGAGTTGAAAAGAATATTGCGCGCTTTCCTGCTGAGCAAGACCGCCGCGTTTGGGGCGCTGATCTTTGCTCTCTTTTTGCTCATAGCCCTTCTGGCGCCAATTCTCACCCCTCATGATCCTGCGCAGCAGGATCTGACACGCAGACTAGCGCCTCCCATTGGTCTTGGGATAGAGGGGGCGAGTCTGGAATATCCTCTGGGGAATGACAACTTGGGGCGCGACATTCTCAGCCGTCTCTTGGTTGGCTCGCGTGTCTCGCTAGTGGTAGGGGTTAGCACAATCCTTCTAGCCAGCTCAGTAGGCAGCTTGATTGGTGCCGTGTCTGGGTTCTATCGAGGGCTCTTGGACAACATCGTAATGCGCATCGTTGATGTATGGATGGCTTTTCCAAGCTTGCTGTTAGCCATTGCCTTTGGTGCTGCCTTGGGACCTGGATTGTTCAATCTTGTCCTTGCTCTCTCCCTGACCATCTGGGTAGTTTACTGCCGCGTTGTCAGAGCAGAAGTGCTTTCCATACGCGAGAGAGATTATGTGGTGGCAGCGCGGGCCATAGGCGCCAGTGATTTAAGGATTATCTTGCGCCATGTGCTTCCCAATGTCTTGGCTCCTATTCTGGTCATTTCCACTCTTCAAATGGGCGTGGTGATCATCTCTGAGGCCTCTCTTAACTTCCTGGGAGTTGGGGTTCAGAGCACGGTGCCGACGTGGGGAGGTATGCTATCCGACGGACGGGAATTCATGCGAGATGCCTGGTGGTTGGCTACTTTCCCCGGCGTGGCGATCAGCATTGTGGTATTAGGTGTCAATCTGTTGGGCGACGGGCTGCGGGATGCTTTGGATCCCCGCCTTCGGAGGCGATAGCCGGCCTCTGATGAGAGGAGGAACGCAGGCAGAGAGCAGTTGCGTATCGAAGTCAATCTTCAAAAAATAGCTGAAAATGCCAGAACGATCACCAGGCTGTGTGCTGCACATGGCATCGCAGTGATAGGCGTGACTAAGAGTTGCTGTGGGATGCCAGAGGTAGCAAGAGCGATGCTTGCCGGTGGCGTTGAAGGGCTGGCCGATGCCCGGCTCAGCAACCTCAGACGGATGAAAGAAGCCGGTATCAAAGCAAGTATGTTACTCCTGCGCTCGCCTGCTCTCAGCGAGACGGCCGAGACAGTTGGACTAGCCGAAGCCAGCCTCAACTCTGAGTTTGAAGTAGTGGCCTCTTTGGCGCAAGAAGCCCGCTTTGTAGGCAAACTTCATCAAGTCGTCCTTATGGTAGACGTAGGTGACCGTCGAGAGGGCCTCATGCCGGAGGACGTGGAAGAGGTAGCCCGAAAAGTAGAGGGTCTAGAGGGTATTCGGTTGCTGGGGCTTGGTAGCAACATCGGATGCTTGAGCGGAATTCACCCCTCTTTGAAAGACACTCAGTTGCTGGTACAACTTGCTGTCCGAGTGGAGGAGGCAATTGGGAGAGAGTTGGAAGTCATCTCCGGGGGAAGCTCGATTCACCTTTCGATGGTTGAGCAGGGCAAATTACCGGCTAGGATAAATCAACTGAGGATCGGCCATAAAATACTTCTGGGTGCTGACCTTGGGGATAGATGCTCCTTTCATACGAGTCAGGACACCTTCACCCTGGTTGGTGAAGTAATCGAGGTCAAATGGAAACCCGCACTGTCCAAGAGTAGCTGCGGCAAACCCACAGAGTATCCCGCGCACAGGGGTCAAGATCAGCAATGTCGAGCCATTTTGGCTGTGGGAACTCAGGATGTCAGGGTCGAGGGGCTGGAGCCCAAAGCGCCAGGAGTAAGAATCGTTGGCGCCAGTAGCGATCACCTGGTGCTCGATGTAACGGCCAATCCGGTCAAAGTTGGCGACGAGTTGGCATTTCGCCTGGGATACCCGGCCTTAATGACAGCTATGGCCTCACCTTACGTGGAGAAAGTGGTTGTGTCTGCTGCTGCGCCCTGATAAATGTTCTAATCGGGCAGAAGGCTCTAATCTCGAAATGTCGGACGAGTTCACCGCCCGCGAGTAATCGCAGGATGCAAACTTAAAAGGGAGGACAGAATGTCATTACGTAGTGTATTGATCCAAAGGAAAGAGGAGGTTGTAGCCGAAAACGGCATGGTCGTCGCCGAAAGTGTTGAAGCTGCTGAAGCAGGTATAGAAATCTTTAAAAAAGGTGGCAATGCCGTTGATGCGGCCGTGGCCACCTCTTTCGCGTCGTGCACTTGTGAACCGGCAATGGCTAGTCTGGGTGGAGGAGGCGCAGCGCTGATCTATCTGGCTGATGAGGACCGGGTCGTTGCCGTAGAGTTCGAGGGTCGCCTCCCTAAGGCAGCCACAGAAGACATGTTCGTACAAGATTTGTTGCCCCTGGGGGTGAAGCCGCATCCTAGTTTTGGTTGGCGCGGCACCAGAAATAACGTTGGGTGGATGGGATACCGTTCCTTAGGGGTCCCAGGCCAGGTGGCGGGGCTGTGCCAAATCCTGGAGCAGTTCGGTACCATGAGCCTGGAAGAGGTTATTGCCCCGGCGATAAGGATCTGTGAAGAAGGCTATGAAATCAATGATTATTATGCCTTGATGATTGGCAGTGAGATGAAGCTCTTACAGCAATACCCTCCTATTGACAAATTGCTGCTACCTGGCGGCTATCCGCCTCACTCGGCGAGTGCCTATAACGAGCCCACAGTCATTGTGCAGAAAGAGTTGGCAGAGACCCTGCGAAAGATTGCACAGGGTGGTGCCGACGCTTTCTACCGGGGTGACATTGTCCAAGCTATCATTGCTGACACCAAGCCGCATGGCTCTATAGTCACCCAGCAGGATTATGCTGACTACCGGCCCCGAACCTATGACGATGGCCTCGTCGGCAACTATCGTGGTTACAAGATGGTCTGTATGCCAGAGGTATTTGGCGGCATCCAGGTTCTTCAGGCGCTGAATCTCCTCGAAGGTTTTGACCTGACCGCCCTGGGACACAACACTCCCCAGTTTTTGCACCTCATTGCCGAGTGTTTCCGAAGGGTATGGGTGGATCGCTTCCGATATATGGGAGACCCCGAATTCGAAGAGGTACCCATCGAGGGGCTAATCTCGAAGGAATACGCTGACGAGATGCGCGCATATCTCAACCTGGAGAGAGTACCTGATGAAATCAAGCCAGGAAACCCCTGGCACTATCAAGGGGATGGCCGAGCGCCAGAAACAGCCGCTTCACCGGGACCTAAAGGAGAGGGAAGGAACACAACCCACCTTTGCACTATGGACAAGGATGGCAATATGGTCAGCATGGTTCAGACTTTGGGGGGGGGCTTCGGGGCCTATGTCATGTCGGGTAGTACGGGCATCATCCTGCGTAACTACACTAATCTCTTCAACCCCGAACCGGGCACCAGCAACTCTATTGGCCCCTGGAAAAGACCGTCGAGCCACGACTCATTGACTCTCGTCTTCAAGGACGGCCAGCCTCTGCTCACCATCGGCGCGCCCGGTGGAAGGCGGGTGATCACTTCAGTGGTTCAAGTACTGGTGAACGTCATAGACTTTGGGATGGGTATCCAAGAAGCTATTGCTGCCCCCAGAATTCACATAGAAGGTAGTGATCCCAAAGTGCCCGAGGGGAAGCTGGTAAGAGATCTGTTCGTTGATTCGCGGATGCCCTTGGAGGTCGTGGAAGAGCTCGAGAAGCGAGGTCACCGAGTTGTGCTGAAGCCTGATGGCAGCTTTGCTTTACCGATAGCCATTATGAGAGATTCTGAGGGAGGCAAGCTCCACGGTGGCGTGACGGTTCCCGTCCCTGCCACAGCTATCGGGTTCTAAATCAATCTGCTTCTGCACCCTGGATGGGGCAGGTTGTTCTACCAAAAGCACAGGAGAAGGCAAAATTTACTGGTTACTATTCACCCTCCCCGCAGGTTTGGACGTTCTTTGGGCACAAAAATGTGCCTCGACCGGATGTTGAATCCCGCATAAGCCGTCAACCGTAACCTGCGGGAGGGTGGGATCGCACTCCATTTGAAACCTTCTCCACGTTTACAGGCAGGCTTATCCAGCCAATCAGTGAGGCGTGGATATTATTTCCCTCTGATGACTTGACAACGGAAATTTTTTCTGCTATAATATGGGCACGGCGGACTTGAGGAGTGCCCTGGTGTCACGAGATTCCATTTTGCTGAAGCTCAAGAGCTTGCTGCCGTCGCTGGCCGAACAAGAGAGGAAGGCGGCCGAATATATTTTGCGCTATCCGTATGAAGTCATCGGCTGGCCCATTACCGAGTTCTCCAAGGCGTGCGGCGTGAGCAATACCACCATTATCCGCCTCTGTCGCCGGCTGGGCGGTGACGGTTATCGGCGTTTCAAAATCGAACTGGCCAAAGAGATTGGTTCCCCCGACAGTCTGGTGTATCCAGAGGTCAAGCCAGAAGACCCACTCTCTGCCATCGCCGAGAAAATCTTTGCGGCCAACATCCAGGCCCTTCGCGACACCCTCAAGGTGCTGGACCTGGAGGCGCTGGATCGGGCCGTGAAAGCCATTCTGGCCGCCCGGCGGGTGGACATCTATGCCATTGGTGGCGCAGGCATAGCCGCCCGGGAGTTGCACTTCAAATGTATGCAACTGGGCATCACGGCCAACGCCTACCTCGACTCGCAGATGCAGATGATGTCTGCCTCAGTTCTGACGCCCCACGATGTCGGCATCGGCATCTCTCATTCGGGGCTGCATCGTCACACGGCCGAGGCCCTTCGTCTGGCCAGGGCTTCTGGCGCTACAACCATCAGCCTGACCAGCTACCCTGATTCGCCGGTAGCCGCAGAAGCAGACATCGCTTTGTATACCTCGACCTGGGGGGTCCCCTCTCAGGATTCTCCCAGCGTGCGCAACGCCCAACTGGCAGTGGTGGATGTCATTTACGAAGCGATGCTTGTGAAAGGGCAGGAACAGGCACGGGAAAAGCTCGGTCGGGTCGCCAGAGCCATTTCCGAACACATCACCTAGAATGACGTTGATTCATAGGAGATGCCACATCGTTGGACACTGAAATCTCACTGATCACCATCAGTGGCACACACTATGAGATGGGACGCCAGCACGGGGTCCAAGTCATGCATCTGCGCTCGCTCGTTGTAGAGGCCATCAAAGCCTGCTTCGCTCAGATCGAAGCGTATGGCCCCGACGAGCGGTTCGAGTCTCTGGTGCGAGAGACCGCCGAGGTACTGCAAGAGGTGGATCGGCCAATCCTGGAGATGATCCGGGGCCAGGCTGAGGCGTTGGAGCTAGACTTTGACGTCCTCCTGCGCTATGACCTCGTCTCTTACTTGCGTGACGCTCTGATTACCCGACGGCGCTGCCGCGCCACTTATTCCATGTCCGGTGAGGGCTGCACCACCTGGGCGGTCGCCGGGTCGGCCACGGCCGATGGTGAGCCCTTGCTGGTCAAGAACAGAGATTACCGCCCCGAACATTTGCCTCTGCAAGTCCTCGTCACAGCTACCCCTACGGTCGGCTATCGCTACATCTACGGGTCCGGCGCGGGCAGTCCCGGGGTTTTCAACTCAGGGATGAACGAGAAAGGACTGGCCATAGCCGACACCCACGTCTGTTCCAAAGACGTTGGCCCCGGCCTGCCAGATTACTCCCTGATGATGCATATCCTGGAAGAGCACGACACTGTGCGTTCGACCTTGGACTACCTGAGTTCGGTGCCACGGATGGGGCGCAACAATCTCGTCCTGGCTGATGCGGGAGGTGACCTGGCCGTCGTCGAGTTGGGATACCGTAATTGTGCTGTAATCAAGGCTCAAAGTGGCATAGTGGTGAGCACCAACCACTTTGTCAGCCCTAGCCTGAAAGATGACTTTGTGGATTGCACACAACCCTCTGTGCAGGGCAACTCGTTTCAGCGCTACGCTCTGGTGAAGAAAGAGTTGGAGGCTGCCCGAGGGAGCATTGACGTGGCTTTCGCCCAGCGCCTGATGGCTACCCATGCTGGTCCCCTGGCCTCCATTTGCCGCCACCTGGAACTCGATGGCCAATCGGCTACCCTATCCACAACTATCTACCAACCGGCGCGCCGCACCCTGAGATTTTGCCACGGCTATCCGTGCCAGAGCCCTTATCACACTGTAGGTTGGGAGGTCTGAACCGTGGATGAACCCTTCATCGTGACCATCCTGGGTGCTGGCAACGGCGCTCACGCTATAGCCGGTCACCTCGCCCTCAAGGGATTCACCGTCCGCCTCTACAACAAATTTGAAGAGGAAATCGTGCACCTGCGCGAGCAGGGCGGTGTCACAGTGGAGGGGGCAATCGAGGGATTTGGCCGGTTGGAGTTGGTGACCACGGATATCGCTTCCGCTCTTGACGGGGCTCGTGCCATCATGGTGGTTGTGCCGGCCTCTGTGCATCGCTTCATGGCCGAGGTCTGTGCCCCCTACTTGCAGGACGGCCAAGTGGTGATCCTGAACCCCGGCCGCACCGGAGGGGCCCTGGAATTCGCCAACGTGCTCAAAAAAAATCCGCGTCTCTCTGCCCATCCGCGGCCAAAAATAGCCGAGGCCCAGACCCTGCTCTACGCCTGCCGCATCACAGGCCCGGCCCGGGTGCGGATCAACAGCGTCAAGCGCCAGGTGCCCGTAGCGGCGTTCCCGGCTACCGACACCGATGCGGTGTTGGCGGTGGCCCGCCGGCTATTCCCTGAATTCGTCCCCGCGGCCAACGTTCTGGAGACCGGTTTCAACAACATCGGCGCCGTCTTTCATCCGAGTACGACGCTCTTCAACGCCAGCCGCATTGAAGCCGGTGAAGAGTTCGAGTTTTATGCGAGCATCACCCCTATGGTGGCCGGCTTCCTGGAGGCTGTGGATGGTGAGCGGATAGCCACGGCCAGAGCCTACGGCATTGAGGTGGACTCGGCCAGGGATTGGCTGGCCAAAGCCTACGAAGGTATCCACGGCGGCAACCTGTACGAGCGCCTTCAGAGTTGTGCGGCCTACCGGGGGATCAAAGGGCCGAAATCCATGCAGGTCCGCTACGTCCTTGAGGATATCCCGACCGGGCTGGTGCCCATTGCTTCTTTTGCTCAGACGGCCGGCGTCCCGACACCGGCCATCCGCAGCGTCATTGACATCGCCTGCGTGATGTATGGTCGCGACTTCTGGGCTGAAGGACGCAATATGGAGAATCTGGGGCTGGCAGGGATGGGGGTGGAGCAGATTCTGGATTACTTGGATGGAGATAACAAAAGGTACAAGAAGAAAGGAGGCACATCATGACAAGCGAAACGGAAACCCTGAACAAAAAGCGCCGTGTCATGGTCGGCGCCATTGGCGATTGTGTTCACTCTCTGGGTGTGGAGACCTTTGCCGAGTGGATGGAGGACCAAGGGCTGGGCTACATGGCTGTCAAGCTGGGGCCGGCCGTACCCATTCAGGACGTGATCAACAAGATCCGTGAGGCTCGTCCTGAGGTGGTGGGCATCTCCATGCGCTTGGGCGACCTGCACGTGGACAAGCTCATCGGCGAGTTTGTGGAGAAAGCGACCCGCTATGGGCTACACCCCCGGGAGAGCGGCATCCGCTACTGCTTCGGCGGCCTGCGCCCGGCAGCCAACCTGGTGCGCGCCATGACCGGCCTGGAGATCCTGGAGGATAAATTCTCGCCGCCGGAGGACCGCCACTTTGACCTGGAGAAGGTGGCCGAGGAGTACCGCCACCGCGAAGAGTTCCAGGGCTTCTTCGAGTTGGTCGTTGACGACTTTGTGACCATGGAGGAACTGGAAGAGTTCGCCCAGCGGAGGGCCAATCACGTCCAGGTCCAAGAGGTGGAGTGGGCTGACGATCTGGTGGAGCGTATTCGCCAGGTACGGGAGCGTGAGGACCGGCCCATTATCCGTGCCCACATCGGCATCGCTGCCGATTCTATTGAGCCGACTGTTGAAGGCGTCAAAAAGCTGGCCGAAGCCGAGTGCCTGGAAATCGTCTCTCTGGCCCCCGATCAGCCCTCTCAGGCCCATCTGGCCAAGTTTGTGCGCGGTGAGGAAGACCCCTCCAAGTACCTCAAAGGCCAGGGTGGCACTCCCATCCGCAGCGAGGAGGACCTGCGACGCCTGAAAGAAGCCACCCGGCGGGGCAATTACCCCATGATTCGCATCTACTCCGGCACCGACGAATTGAAAGAGCTGGCCAAGATCTTCGAGGAAACCCTGCACATGCCTTTCCCGGCGGTGCCCATCTTTTTCTACAACCAACTGGACGGACGCGGCCCCATCTCCATCCGCGACAGCTTTGACGAGCACTTTGAGGTGATGCG
>JAOZOT010000463.1 GCA_029933115.1 Anaerolineae bacterium
CAACCGACAGTTCATGGCGGCCGAAATGGGCGGTATGCCCCTGGGCCAAGGGATAGCCGGCCTGGCCTGGAAGGAGAAACGAATCATCCAGGTGGCCGATGTCAGCTCCGATCCGCGCTTCATCACCTTGGGCACCAATACCGCTTTCCGCTCTTTGCTCGTGGCACCCTTGATGATGGGCGAGAGGTGTTTGGGTACCATCAGCCTGCACAGCAATGAAATCAATGCTTTCACCCCCAACGATGAACGATTGCTCTCTGCCCTGGCCTCCCAGGCAGCCGTAGCCGTCGAGAACGCCCAGTTGTACGAAAAAGTCACCGAAAGGATGCGAGAAGCGACGCTTTTGCACAAGGTGAGCGACACCTTGATGCGCACCCTCAACCTCAAGCAACTTCTGGAGAATATCCTGGAGGTGTTGCAAAAAGCCTTCGGCTATTCTCATTGCGCCATCCTGCTACCCGACGAAGAGACAGGAGAACTCTGTGTGCAAGCAGCGCGCGGCTATCTGCAAGAGAGGCGCATCGAAATAGACCCGGAAGGGATCGCGAACTGGGTGGCGACCAACAAAGTCCCTCTCAACGTCCCTGACGTAACCAAAGACAAGCGGTATGCAGGCGGGACAGAGATCAGAGCAGAGATAGCTGTGCCGATGCTCGTGGGAAGACAACTCGTGGGTGTCCTCGACGTGCAGAGCACTGAAGTCAATGCCTTCAGCGAGGATGATTTGCGGACACTGTCCTCGGTAGCAGCCCAGGCAGCCATTGCCATCGAGAGAGCCCGGTTGTTCCAAGAAGCCCGCCGCCGTTCCCAAGAACAGGCCACCCTTTTCCAGGCCAGCGCCGCTGTCTTGTCCACCCTGCATACCGATGAGGTGTTGCGCGAGGTAGCCAAACAGATGACCTTGGCTATTGATGCCACCAGTGCCCGTGTCTGCCGGTGGAACGAGGCGGAAAGGACGGTCACCATCATCGCTGAATACATCGCTCCCCACGCTTCACAGAAAGAGCAGGTATCCGTATTGGGTACAGTCTATCCGGTGGAGGATTCCAGAGCCTTTCAGGTCCTGCAGGATCATCAACCCCTGGTGGTCAGCCTCGCCGATCCTGAAATAGGCGAGGATGTCCGAACCCGCCTGGAGGAATTCGGGGGCAACACTATACTCTACCTGCCCCTGGCGGTCAGGGAGCGGGTCATTGGGTACGTCGAAGTGTGGGAGAGTCGCCGCAGGCGCTATTTCACCCAGGAGGAAATCAACCTCTGCCAGACTATCAGCAACCAGGCAGCCATTGCCATCGAGAACGCACGCCTGTTCGCCGCCGAAGAGAGCAGCCGGCGGAAGATGGAGGCCGTCATCCAGAACATGACGGAAGGGCTGCTGATTATTGACACCCAGTGTGACATCATCCTGGCCAATCAGCGGGCCCTGGAGTTACTGGACGTCACCACCGGTGAGATGACCGGTCAAAACCTACTGGCAATATGCCCCTATCCCAGCTTGAATGCTTTGGTGAGAGAGGCTCTGGAGCGTGAGCTCCACACCACGACCGGGGAAATCAATATCGAGGAAACCGGCCGCTGCGATCTGGGCGTCACTATCGCTCCTTTCATTCAGGATGGCGGGCAAACGTTGTGGTACGTGCTCCTGCATGACATCACCCATCTTAAAGAGTTGGACCGTATGAAATCAGATTTCGTGTCCAATGTGTCCCACGACTTGCGCACCCCCCTGGCCAACATCAAGCTCTACGCTGCCCTGGCCCGAAAGGGTCGCCCCGAAAAGCGTCAACACTACCTGGCTACCATCGAGAGCGAGACCGAGCGGTTGGAGGCTCTCATCGAAGACATCCTTGACCTCTCGCGGCTGGAGCGAGGCGCGGTGGAACTGCAAGTGGAACCACTGCCGCTGAGTGAGATCATCCAACAGGTGATCGGCGCTCACCTGGCCACTGCCCAGGCCAAAGGCATCGAGCTCACCTGGGAGGTGGCGGACGGCCTGCCCCCTTTGCGCGCCGACCGCAACCAATTGCTGCTCATGCTCAACAACTTGCTGGGCAACGCCTTGCAGTATACGCCGCGCGGTGGCTCGGTGCAGGTGGAGGCGTGGGCCGGCGAGTGGCGAGGCCAACCCGCTCTGCACATTGCCGTCTGTGACACGGGCATAGGCATCCCCGCTGACGAACAGGAGCGCATCTTCGAGCGGTTCTACCGGGGTCGGCATACTCCGGCGGGCACGACCGGCACCGGCCTGGGCCTGGCTATCGTCAAAGAGAGCATGGCCCTGCACGGGGGAGAAGTGACGGTGGAAAGCACCGAGGGAGAGGGCAGCACTTTCACCCTGTGCTTCCCACTGGAAATGGAGGCTAACTATGCTTAAGTTGCTATTGGTGGACGATCACGCCGTCTTTCGCGAGGGCATTGGTGTGCTGTTGGACATGGAGGACGACATACAGGTGGTAGGCGAAGCCGGTGAGGGTGAAGAGGCTCTGCGCCTGGCCACCGAGTTGCAGCCCGACATCGTCCTGCTGGACATCGCCATGCCCGACATGGATGGCATCGAAGTATGTCGGCAGCTCAAACGCTCCCTGCCTGATGCGGCTGTGCTCGTGCTCTCAGCCCTGGACAGCGAGGAAGCGGTGACAGCGGCGCTGACCGCCGGCGCTTCGGGTTATGTGGTCAAGACTGTTGGCCATCGGAGGTTGGTGGAAAGCATCCGAGCCACCGCCCGGGGAGAGACGGTGCTCTCGCCGACGGCGGCGGCCAAGGTGGTGCAGCAATTGACTCGCATCCAGCAGGAGAAAGAGCAAGAAGCTGACGCCCTGCACAACCTCACCCCCCGCGAACGGGAGATCTTTCGTCTGGTGGCTCAGGGCTGCACCAACGCCGAGATTGCCGAGCGTCTGGTGCTCAGCGAGAAGACGGTCAAGACCCACGTGCGCAACATCAGCAACAAGCTCAACCTGAGCGGCAAAGGTGAAATGCGCGTCCTGGCCGCTCAACTGGGCCTCATCCCTCCGGAGTAGACCCATCTCTCTCGATGGTCTACTCCCCTCACCCCCAAAAATACTTCCCAAACATCCTCCCAGAGGAGGATGTTTTTTTGTGCCTTGGTACAATATAATATGCTCAGGAGGTCTACAGCAAGTTTGCATAAGAACGCGGGACATGGTTCACCCAAGGCGAAAATACTTTGACAAATTGCCTTTGCTCTCGCCGGATTTGCCATCC
>JAOZOT010000464.1 GCA_029933115.1 Anaerolineae bacterium
GGAGTAGCGGATGCCTCGTAGCCCTGATTTCTATGACGTGGCCATCGTCGGTGGTGGGCTGGCCGGTTTGTCGGCCGCCGTGGCCGTGAGCGCCAACAGTGAGGCCTGGGTGGTGCTGGTGGACAAAGACATTGGTCGTAATAACCCCACCCCGCTTACGTTTAGCGACGTGGTCCAAGAGTTCGGTCTGGAGGATAGCGTCGTGAATCGCTACCGGGGCTTCTCCTTGCACAGTTCACCGGGCAGCCAATCTTTCCACTATTACGGCGACTTCCCTTTGGTCAGTCTGGACTATCGTTGGGCCTGTTACATTTTGCTTACCCGTGCCCAGCAATCTTTGCGCTTTACCTGGCAGAGAAGCTACGCCACCAACCTGACCAGGGACGGCGGGGAGTGGATCATCAGCCTGAACGGCGGTCAGCAGATACGCGCTCCGTTGCTTATTGATGCCTCGGGGAGAGCTCACTTTGCAGCCCATTGCCTGCACCTGGCACGCCCCCGATTGTACAGCCATTGCTATGGACAGATCTTTTCACGATGTCAGATCGCAGACGGCGAGCTGGCAGAGGACGTCTGCCTGCTTCTGGGCGGCAGCGAGCGGTTCGGTAACGGTGGAGGCTGGTGCTATCCCCTGGGAGCCGGTCGGATCAGCTTTGGCTTTGCCTCGGTCACCGCTTCACCCCGCTATCCACTGGAGTTGGTGCGCCGGCGGTACCGGCGCGCTTTACAAGAGTTCACCCCTTACGCTCACATTCTGGCGCGGGGGAAGCCCGGCCCCGTGGAGCGCGGCTCTATCCCCCTCGGCCCGGTGCGCCCCTTTGTGCACGACGGTTTGATGCTGGTCGGCGACGCAGCGGGGCAGGCCACTCCCTGGGCGTGCATGGGGGTTGAGCCGGCGCTGGTCAACGGGCGGACCTGCGGGCGTGTGGCTGCCCAGGCTTTCAAACGAAAGGACTTTCGGGCTGAGGTGCTTCGCGAATACGAGACCATCTGGGCCCAGACCAACCGACGGGCATATCGCCAGGGAACCATCCTGGCTCCGCTGCAGTGGACCCAGAGCGAAGAAGTGTGGGACAGAATCACCGTCGGTCATAGCCGCTTCACTCCCGAAGAGGCGCTGGCCCACCTGCGTTACAACGAACCCATATATAGCCTCCCTGTCCTGGGATGGAGCGTGGTCTACGGCCGGCTGGGACGGATTCGGCGGAGGGTGCGAGACTGGCTCCGGCAGCATCTACGAATAGGGGCCTTGCGCGGCGAAGCTCAAGAGGCTTGAGGGAGCACAAGAGACAATGATTAGATTCAGGCGCGAGCCGAAAGCGGTTGAGCAACCAGATTGCTCAGAGTGCGTGGAAGGACTGCCGGATTTGCCATCGGGCGGCCCGGCGGCGCTCTGGACCAGGGCCAACATTGGTGAGGTGTTGCCCGGTGTGGTGACCCCCCTCACCTGGTCGGTTTTCCGGGCCAACCTTCTCCGCCGTCCCGTGGGCCGGGTTGAGGCTGAAAGCAGCCCCCACGACCCGTTACGACTCGTGGAGGGGCGGGCCTATCTGCGGCTGGACGCTTTGCTGGGCTCCTTTTGCTACCTGCCGGGTGTTGACCCCGAGGTCGTCTGCCAGGCGCTGGGTGTAGACCGGCAAGTCCTCCGGCGGGACGGTGGCCGGAAGCCGAAGGGGAACCTGCTCACCTGGCTCAGTGGTGGGCTGTTCCTGGCCGAGGTTCTGGGCCTGTCGCCTGTGCTCTGGCTGCAATTGCGGCTTGGTCTCGGCCGAGCGCAGCATTTGCCCCTGGTGGGCGCTTCAATGTCTCAGGGTATAACCCACATTGAGAAACTGATTGACCGGAACACGCGCTGCTTCCAGTTGCACCTGAAATGCACGCGCTACGCCATCGGGGCCTACGGGCTGCTGAGGTACATGCTTCGCCGTTGGCTGCCTGCCAACGGGCTGAACCCGGCCTGTGCTGAGGGAGGCCCGCCGGGGCAGGGGATGCCTTCTTGTCCCCGGACCTCTGTACCGGCCGAAGCGGCGTTACTGCTCGGCCAGGCTGAGCTCCAGACGGCCGAGCAAGGGCTGGCCCTCTGGCGGCTGGCCGAGCAGGCCCGTGCTCTCCCAGACGTGGCGGCGGCGTTGGAGAACGAAGTGGACTGGACAACCACTCGGCGCGCTCTTCAGGCTACAGAGGGAGGCCAAAGGTTCCTGGCCGCCCTGGCCGCTTTCCTGGCCAGACACGGAGCGCGGACTGCGGAAGAGTTCGAGCTGGCCTCACCTCGCTGGAGAGAGGATCCCACCTTTGTCCTCACCGTGCTGCGCAACTATTTGCACGCTGACGCCGTGCCCGACTTGAGCCGGCCCGGGGACCTAAGCGAGGCGGCCGTCGAGCGTGCCCTTCGGCAGATGGGGCCGCTTAAAAGGTGGCTGTTCCGGCGGGTGCTGCGAGCCTACAGGGCCTACGTGCCGTTGCGGGAGAACATGAAGTACCGGCTGATGGAAGGCTACGCGGCCCTCCGCCACTGCTTTCTGACCCTGGGCGAGTGCCTGTGTGCGTCGGGTGCCCTCGCCGACAAAGAGGACGTCTTCTTTTTGACGGCTGCTGAAGCGTTGGCTGCCGTCCGGGGTGATGCGCTCAACGTCGGAGAGATCCGGGCGAAGGTAAACCGCCGCCGCGCAGAACGGATGCGCCAGGAGCGGTTTCAGCCGCCTGAGGTAATCGAAGGAAACAATCCGGCCTGGGCGTCTGCTGACAGCGGCCTGGAGACTTTGCAGGGCATTGGCTGCTCTCCCGGGTGGGCCATAGGGAAGGCGCGGGTGATCCGCGACGTGGCGATGGCCTCGCGTCTGCGGCCAGGCGAGATTCTGGTCGCTCCCAGCACCGACCCCGGTTGGACCCCGCTTTTCCTGACCGCAGCAGCCGTGGTCACCGACATCGGTGGTTTTCTCTCCCACGGAGCGACAGTGGCCAGGGAGTACGGCATTCCGGCCGTGGTGAATACGAAAAAAGCCTCCGAGCTCGTCAGGGACGGCCAGTGGATCCTCGTTGACGGCAGCCGGGGGATTGTGTACCTTTCCCCCAACTCTCATCTGCCCGCGTCGGCTCGCAGTGGCGAGTTCAGTCGCTTTTCACCATTCTGAACGGCTAATGAGGGCTGAGAAAATAGTCCGCTAATCCGGCCCGACCCAGGCACGGGGCTGAAGTCTCCGCGCTGAGAGCGTGTCTGAAAATTC
>JAOZOT010000465.1 GCA_029933115.1 Anaerolineae bacterium
GGGCAACGGCTCCTGCCACAGCCATTCCACCCGCAGCCAGAAGCCAGGAAGCACCTCAGAGCGGAATTCACCTTCCTCACCGGCAAAAGCGACCCGATACCGTCTGTTTTCCCCCAGACGATAGAACTCGGCCCACCGGCGGTCAGGGTCAATCAGCCAGTACTCCTGAACTCCACCGGCTTCGTATTCGTAAAACTTTTTTCCTCGGTCGCGTTCTGCACTCTCCGGCGAGACAATCTCCACGGCAACATCTGCCGGGCCGTCCAGATAAGTCTCCCTCAGCCGATCCAGGTGCTCATGCGCCACGAACAGCAAGTCCGGCTCTCGCCCCGATTGCTCCAGCTTCATTTGAAATGGCGCACTGCGTATCACACCAAGTTGATGCACTTCCACAAAAGGACGTAGTACACTCATCAGAAAGTCAGCGATGTCCTGATGCTTGTTGCTAGCCGGGCTGTACATCACCACCTCCCCGTTCACCCATTCGGCCAGGGTGTCCTCGTCGGCCCACTCCAGGAATTCCTTGTAGGTCATCTTGCGGACAGGCGATGCTTTTTCCAGGGACTCAACCAGTCGCTGCCGAAAGGCTGGCTCCGTCTCTAGCCAGCGCGGTAGCTCCCGTATCACTAGCTCTCTCACCTCGTCTAATGTGCCCACCGTATCGCTCATTGCTCACCTCTCGTATCACCAGCTCATTGCTTGGCTTAGGGAACCGCGCCGACGAACGTCACGGTCAGTCGCCGCGCCGTGTCCTCACCCGGTATCTCCCAACTCACCACATCTGTATCGGTTCCTGTCACAGCCACTCCACCTGCAGAATGTTAGACTACTCCCAATTCTTGCAACACCTCCAGCATAAGGAATTCGAGTGGCGAATGTCACCCATCAGGCAAGCAACATCCGCATCGGTTGCAGAGTGCGGGTGAAAGGATTCAACACGAGACCGAGAATCTCCAGCGTGACGGTTCCCAGGAGCGGCTCGTCGCCGGGCTCCCCTAAAATAACTGGCGTATGACCTTCTCCCTGGGGCAGGCTGATGTGACATTCAGACACCTTGCGCTCGATGGTCGTACCATCAGCCAGGGTGAAAGTCACAGACCGCTTTGGCGACAATCCTATCGCTTGCCAATCCTCATGGGGCAGCAGCGTGTAAGTTGCACCACTGTCCACCAGAAAGCGCACTGTCGCCTGTTTGCCGGTGAGGCCGGTCACCACACCTTCAATGTAAGTTATTCCCATTGCTTTGAGCTCCCTTTTCCGATGGTTCACCTTGCCCGCTCACGTTGTCCAACAAACGCCGCATCTCTTCTCAAGGCCAACGGTCTGAACCAAGCGGGGCATAACATTGTCATACCCCGGTATCTCCCAACCCACCACATCTGTATCGGCTCCTGTCGCAGCCACTCCACCTGCAGAATGTTACAGCGTGTCTGAAAAATGCTCGTAGTGGCGACTTGAGTCGCTAATGACCGGTGTTCTGCGGCTAAAAACGACTGAAGTCGTTACTACTAGTACTTCATCAAGGTGAATCTGATATATGGTCATTCTGAGCCGGAGCGCAGCGGAGGCGAAGAATCTCGTTCTCCGCCGTCGGAAAAGCGGGGGCAAAGCGGCAACGGGATTCTTCGCTCCCTTCGGTCGCTCAGAATGACATATATCAAAACCACTCTGAAAAGGTACTAGCGCCGCCCCCCGAATTTTCAGATACGCTCTTAGCTACTCTCAATTCTCGCAACACCTCCAGTGTCCTGGGCAACGGCTCCTGCCCCCACCTCCGGCGTTATGTGCTTTCTAACCGCTTCACAAATGCAGCGTGTTCTTCTGTCTCCAAACCTTTCTGCAACACGGCCAATACCCGTGCCAGATCGCCTGTCAGCAGGGCCTCTACGTCCAGCCACAACCCTGGAAAAACCCGGCTGCGGATTACACCGTCGTCTCCAGGGAGCAAGGGCCTATATTCTCCTTCTTCCCATTCCCACCAATCCACCTGGTTGTCGTACACTCGCCACACCGCGTACTCCTGCACCCGGTTGCGCCGATAGACATTGAATTTGTCGTGCAGGTCATACGATGCGCTGGTAGAAGCGACTTCGAAGATCAACTCCGGTGGCCCTTCGATGAAGTCATCCTCGCTGATACAGGAATGCCCCCCCATCTCCGGTTCCAGTCGCAACAGAGCATCCGGCTGTATTTCGTTGTCCAGGTCCAAACGCACGGTGGCATTATCACCCAGCCGGACCCCGGGCGTTGTTATGCAGTAAGTGCCAAGCCAGATGATAACGTGGCTGTGGGGTTCGGCGTGTCTCGTGAAATGTACCGGTGTTGGCACGTATACAACTCCTTCTATCAACTCCGCTTTCTTAACGTGGGGCATAGCTTTGTAACGTCGCTCGAACTCGTACCGCGTCAGCCGATCGCCGGCCTCTAGCGGAGGGATAGGGGGTGATGGGGCAACCGGTATGCGCACCGGTGACCTAACGATGTGGGGTGTTTTCACTACTGCCTCTTGTGCAGACATTCTCTTATCCTCCTGTTCCCTTTCCCTCCAGATACTCCACCACAGCCTTGGCAAAGGCGTCGAAACCGCCCGGCCGTTTCTTGAAAGCTCCATACACAGCGCATTATCCAGGTCAGCGTATCTTGACATTGTTAAACTACATGATGATGCTCTGGAGAACTGATTTCTAAGGCTCCAAGCGGATCTGCGACCCGCGTCATTAGCTCTGATGCACACCTGAATAACGCCGGACGAGACGCGAGACCGCTTCCCGTACACGCCACAGCCAATATTGTCGCTCGGCTTCGCGCTGCGCCCGTTGTCGTGCCTCACGTTCATAGTAATATCGTCTCGCTGCTTCAATGTCCAGCATTGCTCATTCCCAGAAGCAGGGTGTTATACTACTCTCATCTCCCGCAGTACCTCCAGTGTCCTGGGCAACGGCTCCTGCCACAGCCATTCCACCCGCAGCCAGAAGCCCGGTATTACCTCTGACCGGTACTCCCCTTCCCGCCCTCCAAAAGTCATCTGGTACCGTCCTTCTTCCCTCAACCGGTAGAACTCTGCTCGCTCCCGCGTTGGATCAATCAGCCAGTACTCTCGCACACCGCCGGCCTCGTACTCGTAGAACTTTTCCCCGCGATCCCGCCCTGCACTCTCCGGCGAGACAATCTCCACGGCAACATCTGCCGGGCCGTCCAGATAAGTCTCCCTCAGCCGATCCAG
>JAOZOT010000466.1 GCA_029933115.1 Anaerolineae bacterium
TAAACCCATGCCTGATCCACGCCTCACCGCAATCGAAAAGCTCATCGCCGATTACGAGGCCGCCGACAAGGACATGACCGAAGCCAACGTCGAGGCCGCTTTCGTGTCCCGGCTGTTCGCCATCCTGGGCTGGGCCACTGACGACCCTACCGTCTGGAACCGGCAGGTCTTCGTGCGCGGCGGTGGCTTTGCCAATGTGGGCTTGCAGATCCAGAACCGGTGCTCGTCCCGGCCAGCGCCACCGCCAACCTGGCCCGCATCGCCCAACTGATGGCCGACTTCCGCGCCCAATGCCCGCCCGAAGCCTTGCCTCTCTCTGAATTGGAGCGCACCTTGCGAGAGACCGACGCCGAGATTGCCCGCCGCGTCTACGACCTGTACGGCCTGACCGAGGAGGAGCGACGGGTGGTGGAGGAAAGCGTGAGATGACGTACCGCCTCAAAATCGCTGGACTCGCCAGCCTCACTGTTTTGATCAACGGCCTGATACTGCTCACCGACTGGACCCTGGCCCGCTACCTGGGTGCGCTGCTTTTGCTGTGCTTCCTGCCCGGCTACGCCCTGGTGGACCTGCTTTTCGCCCGGTCAAAACCGCAAAGCGGACTGCTGGAAAAAGTCGCCTTGAGCGTGGGAGCCAGTTACGTCCTCTCCAGCCTGGCCACCCTGGTCGTCCATTACATTCCCGGCAAGATAACCCTGGTCCAGGCCCTGGTCGCCTATGACCTGCTGGTTCTGATCCCCCTGGCCCTGGGCTACCTGACCGCCCAACCGCCCAACCACCCAACCACCCAACCACCTAACCGCCCAACCACCCAACCACCTAACCACCCAACCATCCAACCATCCAACCACCCAACTACCCAACCACCCAACTACCTGTGGCTCATTGCCCTGCTGGCTCTGTCCGCTTTCTTCCGCTTCACCTACCTGGGCTACTCCGATTTCCAGGGCGACGAGGCGCTGGTCATGCTCACTGCTGCCGATGCCATTGACGGCCGGGATTATGCCCTCTTCGCTCACGGCAAGGGCCCCGGCGAAGTGTTGATCCCCATCGCCTTCTGGCTCACCGCCGGCCGCATAAACGAGCTGGCGGCCCGCTTCCCCTTCGCTCTGGCTGGCTGCCTGGCCGTGCTGGCCGTCTACCTCTTGGGAGAGCGGATGTTCAACCGGCGGGTTGGCCTGGCTGCCGGGACGCTGCTGGCTATCAACGGCTTTTTCGTCGGCTTCGGACGCATCGTGCAGTACCAGACCCTCGTGTTTGCCATGACTGCGTTGGCTCTCTATTGCTACTACCGCTTCTACACCGACGACGTGGGGGGGTATCAGATCTTGGGGGCACTGTTCCTGGCTTTCGGCCTCCTGGCCCACTACGACGCAGTGCTGGCCCTGCCGGCCATCCTCTATTTGTACTGGGCCAGGTTTGGACTCAGCTCACAAAAGCTCGCGGCGGATCGCCAGATCCGCCGCCAAACCGCCGGATTGCCAAATCCGGCGGGAGCAAATCGCGATTTACCGGAACTGAAGCTCGCTCAATACCGGCGCCACATCTTGCCCCTGGCCCTCTCCCTGGTGCTGCTTATCAGCATCCCCCTCGCTTTCTATCTGCCCTTCGTGCGCGACCCCCAGTTCACCAAAAGTGCCAGCTACATCTCCGAGTCGCGGGTGGGCAGCAACGTGCTGAACAACAACTTCAGCCAGTTCTATCTCCTGAGCACCATCTACAACTCGACCTACTACTTTGCTTTCATGGCCCTGCTGTTACTGTGGGTGGTAGTCAAAGGGCTACGCCAGTGGCGAGGTGGCTACCTGTGGCCCTGCCTGGCAGTCGCCGCCCTGGCCTCGGTCCTCGTCTTTCCAGACAAATGGCAGGTCGGCAAAGTCAACCTGGCCGTGATCCCCTTCGCCCTGACCTGGCTGGCCCTCCACACCTCCAGAAAGACGTCAACTGAGCTCAAGACCGCCCTGATCTGGTTCGTCGCTCCTCTCGTGTTCTACATTTTCCTGGTGAGCTACCCACTGACTCACGTTTATAATCTGTACCCCGGCTGGGCCCTCCTCAGCGGGGTGGCTCTGAACGATTTGGGGCAGGCGAAACCCGGTTTGCGCCACGCGCTGGGGGCGGTGGGAGGTGTATTGTACGCTGTTTTTGCCTATTACATCCTGTTCGTCTTTGTGATCCATGAACCGGAATACATCCGCACCTACCCAGCCCACCGCAACCGTTTCTATTGGACAGCTTACGACAAGCTGCCGCAGGCGGGTTACTTCGGCTTTCCCTACCGTGCCGGCTGGAAGGTAATCGGTCAGCTTCACCAGGAGGGGGTGCTGCAAGGGGAGCACGGCAGCAATGAGGAGCGGGAGATCACCGCCTGGTACACCCGCCGCGCCCCGCGTTCTTGCTCTTCGAACCCCGATTACTATTACATCGCCGAAAACGTGGCCGACGAGCAGGAGGTGCCCTGGGACTCGCTGGCGACGGATTACACCCTGCTGGGCACCGTCCTGGTGGGAGATGACCCCAAGCTGCGCATCTACCAGCGCCTGCCCGCTCAAGCCGACGCTGTCACCTATCGGGTGGAGGATTTTGAGGCCGCTTACGACCGCAGCGCGACACCTGAGAACTTTGCCGAGAAGTCTACTCCCGACTACCCGTTGAGCGTCAACTTGAGCTACAAGGTGAAGCTGCTAGGTTACGACCTGGACACCAGGGAGGCTAGGCCAGGTGGGGTTCTGGTGCTGACGCTCTACTGGCAAGCCATGACCGAGATGGACGTCAGCTACCACGTCTTCACCCATCTGGAAAGCGACCGTATCTGGGGGCAGAGCGACGGCGTACCCCGTTGCTGGCGCTATCCCACCACAGAGTGGCGACCGGGCCAAGTGATCGCTGACCGGCGCAGGATCCCTATTGACCCTCAGATCCCGGCTGGCCGATACCCCCTGGTGGTGGGCATGTATGAGCTTGAAAGCGGGCAGCGGCTGGAGGTCATTGACGAAATGGGGAACCCCCAGGCCCAGAGCGTGCTGTTGACAGAGGTGGACATCGCCCGCTAGAGGTGCTCCCCAAAAGTTTCAACCTGGGCAATTAGATCCGCTCGGTCGCAAGCCGCCCGGCGCTGAAGCTTTGGGCTGAGGTGCGATTTCAACCGCTAAATCCCCAGTTTACAAGGAGCAGTCAAAGTGCCTAAACGTTCTCTTCTCCTTCAGAGGCTCAAGTCGGTTTC
>JAOZOT010000467.1 GCA_029933115.1 Anaerolineae bacterium
AAGGAGGTGATAACCGTGAAGACCAACCGGAAGTACATCGGCCTGGGTGTGTTCGCTGCCATCATCGCCCTGGTGGGCGTCCTGGCAATCGGCGCTGTGGCTTTTGCCCAGAATCCTGACGGCGATGGGTGCCCCGGCCACGGTCTGATGGGCCGTTTGGGCGGCCCGGCCAACTCGCTGGTCGCCGTGGCGGCGGAAGCATTGGGAATGGAGCGGGCCGATCTGATCGCCGAACTCCAGGCCGGCAAAACCATTGCCCAGGTGGCCCAGGAGCAGGGCAAAGACGCCCAGATTATCGTGGACAACTTTCTGGGCTCGCGGCAGGATGCCCTGGCCCAGATGGTAGCCGATGGCCGACTGACTCAGGAGCAGGCGGATGCCATGTTGGCAGCGATGGAGGCTAACGTGACTGCCCATTTGAGCCAGCCCTGGATGCAGGGCTACGAACACGGCCCGAGGAACGGTCAGGGCCACTGCCCCGGCTTCGTGGACACCGACGGCGATGGTGTCTGCGACAACTGGGTAGACAAAGACGGCGACGGCCTCAACGACCTGCGTGGCACCCGGGGCGTGGGCTGTGGACAGCGGGGCCGTATGGGCCACTGGGGCTGGTAATGCTAATCACAACATGGTAAATGCGAGGGCAGGGATGCATCCCTGCCCTCGCCCTTTATCGCTATGAGTTATTCATAGACACTGTCCTGCTGGACAGGCTGACTGTCTCCGTATCCCTTATTCTCGCCTTGTTTTCCCTACGGTTCTGTGCTATGATAGATAGTAGGAAATGAATTCATGGAGAAGCACGTATGAGCCAACGCATCCTCGTCGTGGACGACGATAAACAGATTGTACGTCTGGTGCGAGCCTACCTGGAACAGGCCGGCTTTCAGGTGTTTACGGCTTACGACGGCGATACCGCTCTGCACGTCATCC
Organism: Anaerolineae bacterium; assembly: GCA_029933115.1. GTDB lineage: Bacteria > Chloroflexota > Anaerolineae > E26-bin7 > E26-bin7 > E26-bin7. The sequence continues at coordinate 934 of JAOZOT010000467.1, forward strand.
GCCGCGAGCGCCCTGACCTGGTGGTGCTCGACCTGATGCTGCCCGACCAGGATGGCTGGGACCTCACCCGCCTGATACGAGCCGACCCTACCCTGGCCGACACACCCATCATCATGCTCACCGCCCGTGTCGAGGACGCCGACAAAATCGTCGGCCTGGAACTGGGGGCCGATGACTATATCACCAAGCCCTTCAACCCGCGCGAGGTGGTGGCCCGGGTGCGGGCGGTGCTGCGCCGTGCTGTCGGCGGGCCTGCTCAGCCCAGGGTGCTGCAACTGGGCGGTCTCCTCATGGACCTGGACCAGCACGAAGTGATGGTGGACGGCCAACCGGTGAACCTGACCCCTACCGAGTTTGAGCTACTGCGGGCCCTCATGGAAAACCCCGGCCACGCTTTCACCCGCTCGGAGCTGATTGAAAAGGGCCTGGGCTACACCTACGAGGGCCTGGACCGCACCCTGGACAGCCACATCAAAAACCTGCGCCGCAAGATCGAGCCCGACCCGGCCAACCCCACCTATATCCAGACCGTCTACGGCGTCGGCTATCGCCTGCAAAGTGAACCCTTCGACTGGGCTCAGGAGGACCTGTGAACAGACTCTGGGTACGTCTGACCTTGGCCTTTATCCTCGTCACCCTGGTAGGGGTGAGCACTGTGGCCCTGCTGGCCAACCTGAGCGCCAGCAGCCAGTTCCGTCACTACCTGGCCCGCAGCGCAACGATGGGCCAGAGCGACCTGGTTGACGATCTGGCTGCCTACTACGAGCGCCAGGGCAGTTGGGACAGCGTGGAAGCCGTCTTCGATGGCATGAGTGGGCCAACGCAACCTGAAAAAGGCCCCCCCTTCGACCACGCTCAGGGCAAGGGCCGGATGCGCAGGGCAGGTTGGCAATCCATTCTGGCTGACGAACAGGGGCTCATCGTCTACGACAGTCAGGGCCAGCGGGTAGGGGAAACCATTAGCCGCAGCGAGCGAGAGATAGCTAGACCTATCCAAAGCCAAGGGCAGACAGTGGGCTTCCTGCTGGTCATCCCGCCGGGCAGGGGACAGTTGCGCCCTCCAGAGCAGAGTTTTCTCGATGAAGTCAATCGGGCTTTGCTCCTGGCCGGGGTCCTGGCCGGTACTGTGAGCATCCTGCTGGGTCTCGGGCTCAGTCGAGGGCTAACCGCGCCTTTGGCCCGCCTCACCGCCGCCGCCCGCCGCATTGCCGGCGGCGACTTGAGCCAGCGCGTCCCCGAAACAGGCAGCACCGAAATGGCTGCTCTGGGACAGGCTTTCAACCTCATGGCCGCCAATCTGGAAAAGGCCGAGGAACTGCGTCGCAACCTGGTGGCCGACGTGGCCCACGAACTGCGTACCCCCCTCAGCGTACTGCAAGGCAACCTGCGGGCTATCCTCGACGGGGTCTATCCTCTGGAGCAAGCCGAGATCGCAGCCCTCTACGACGAGACCCGCCTGCTGAGCCGATTGGTAGACGACTTGCGGGAGTTAGCCCAGGCAGAGGCGGGGCAACTGCGGCTCAACTTGCAACCCACCGACGCAGCAAAGGTGATACAGGCTACCGCATCCACCTTCGCTTTGGCCGCTGAGGCCAGAGAGATCAGCCTGGTTCTCCAGGTGGCTGATGACCTGCCCCCTGTGCTGGCCGACCCCGACCGCCTGGCCCAAGTGCTGCGCAATCTGCTGAGCAACGCCCTGCGCCACACCCCGCCGGGCGGCCAGATCTCTATCTCGGCGCGGGCTGCCGAGGGCACCGTGGAAATCGCCGTGGCCGACACCGGCGAGGGCATCCGGCCCGAAGACTTGCCACACGTCTTCGACCGCTTCTGGCGCGCCGATCGCTCCCGTGCTCGCGAGACAGGCGGCTCCGGTCTGGGGTTGGCCATCGCCAGGCACCTGGTCCAGGCTCACGGTGGCGAGATGGGCGTCGAGAGCAAAGTGGGCCAGGGCAGTCGTTTCTGGTTCAGCTTGCCGGTGGCCTCTTGACAACCGGCGAGATCTGTGCTATACTTATGGTACCAATACCCCCAGGGGGTATCTAAGCACGGTACACTCAGATGCCCATAATAGACTCCACCAAAACTCAAGTGACGGCCATCCCCCACGTGGTAGATGAGCTGTGCCACGTCTGCCGCAAGTGTCTGGCCCGCACCGTTTGCAAGAGCAAAGCCATCATTCAGTTGGACTCAGATGAGCCGCCCTTCATTGATGCTAGCCGCTGTTACGGCTGCCATCTCTGTATCACCACCTGTCCCCACGAAGCCATTGTGCTGGACAGGCACTAG
>JAOZOT010000468.1 GCA_029933115.1 Anaerolineae bacterium
CTGACGTTCATGGGTTGGATGAGAGCAAGCATACGGGCTCCATTTTGCCCAATTGGTTGGTGAGGTTTGTTATTGGTACGAATGTTTCCCGGTTGCGGGAGCTGGTGGGGAGGTACGGGGAGGAGGTGGAAGTCATCAGCGGTCATGATATCTACAGTTTTCGCAGGTATCGAGGCATAAGCGAGGGTGAGGGGGTGGGGGGCTTGGCTGCTGGTGAGTAGCGGGTGCAAGCATATGCCGGTTCAGAGGGGCCGGCTTGGTGATAGTGGGTGGTTGGGGGGAGGGGGCCACTTGCCTGACGGCTCACCGGAGCGGACGGGGCCGGCGGTGCGATTTGCGGGGGTGGTTAAGCCTGCTGTCGGGGTTCCCCCTGACTGACATTGGAGAGCCCGGGCCGCCCTGCCGCTCAGTTCGTAATCGTTAGCCCGCCGCCCAGAGTGCCCACTGCGTCCTTGCAGTGGGCGGGAGGAACTGGAGTTTCTACACTGATAGGAGTTATTCGATGTTCACTTCCCTTTTCTTGAAAATGCTAAACAGAGAAGCAGCGTCGCGCAAGAACAAGTCGGAAAGAATTATCGAGAGCCTTCGCATACAAGAAGGCTATAGGATTGCAGATATAGGTTCGGGGGGAGGGTATTTCACCCTCAAATTTGCCAGGAAAGTGGGGGAAGCCGGCAAAGTATATGCAGTGGATACTCGGACAAAGTATCTGGATTTCGTAAGGCGTCAGGCTGAACGGGAAGGACTCGATAATATCATCTTTGTACCGGCAGCAGGAGATGAGATAAATCTACCACAGGCTGCTCTTGACCTTGTTTTCGCAAGGAATGTGTTTCATCACTTGACCGAACCGGCCAAATACTTCCACAATCTCAAGAGGTTCTTGAAGCCAGGCGGGAAAGTCGCGATCATCGATCATAAGCCAAAGGCCGGGTTCAGTTTTGTTAGTTTATTCAGACACCATACGCCTGAGGAGTTCATATTGCAGGAGATGGAAAACGCGGGTTATTTCCTGGTGGAGTCATTCGATTTCTTGTCGGAGCAGACGTTTAACCTATTCGGGGTGAAGTGACTCAGGGCGGCGGGCTAACGAGCGGTTCCGGCCAATGCGCTGCGGTGCGACCAGAAAGGATTGTTGGTGGAGTACTGTGAGGGGGTGTCTCCGTCGTCCATGGGCGCAGCAGGGTGCGTCAGAGTCGGGGCATAGTAGCTCTTGCTCTTTCCTGGGGGGCATAGATGTTTACGGTGGCTCTACAGGTGCTGGGGTGGACGGCGTTTGTCATTGGCACTCTTTCTGGTTCCCAGGCTTTATTTGAAGGGCGGAGCGAGGGATCGCTAGTTGAAGGGATAGAGACACATCTATCCCATTTTCGTGGATTCCGAAAGGAGAACCTTGTGGAAGATAAAAGAACGCATCCAATCGTATTCTTGGTGGGGATAGTACTATTGCTGTCTTTAGCGTGTAAGGCGGTCTCATTTATCCCCACTGATTCAGAAACCGCAAGTCCAATGGATGTTGCCGAGACTCAGGAAGCGGAGGCCGAAATAAGCCCGACTGAGATACCTCCCCCGGTAATAGGGGAGACAATATCCGCCGATGGTATTGAGATATTTGTACCTCCAGAACCTCAAAACGAAGCACCACCCATAACTGCCAAACTCGTCTCCGATTCTCTACCACCGGCACCCGAAGAATCAACGATCGTGGGAAAGGCTTACGAGATCACCGCCGATGGGGAATTATCCGGCCCTGTGCTGATCTCGATCGGCTATGACCCGGCAGGTTTACCCCCAAATGTAGCTGAAGAAAATCTATATATTGCGACCCAAGTTGGTGACCGCTGGGAAGTCGTCCCCGACGGCTTTGTTGACACCCACAACCATACCGTCAACGCATCTGTCGATCATTTTTCTGTTTTTAGCATCTTCCAGAGCATGAAGGAAGCTATCTACGATACAGTGCAGACAACCATCGGTGATGAGATCACTCCCGAATACTTCGATGATCTCCCCGATCAGATCCGCCATGAACTCTACGAAAAACAAATCAAACCCCAGGATGTGACGGCCGTTATACACGCCAAACTTTCACTGGTCACCAAAGCAGCCTCTGGGATGATCTCATTTGGTAATCTGGTCTCCAAAACGGCCGGATTGGCTATCGGCGCCATTGACGAAGGCGTCGAGAATCTGGCCTGGGCGATGGGTGAGCTGATTTTCGCCGAGGTTGGCGATGATGTGACCGACTCACGGGCGGGATCATTTATCGTGGCTGCTTACGATTCCTTTGATCTGGGGCGCGAAATCGGTAAATATGTCTATAAATTGGAAGACGCCAACCCCGGCAAAGCCGCCGTCATGGCATCATCCTGGATTCTGGCGCGCGAGATGGAGTACATCAATGCCAATCTGGACCCGGCTTTTGATGGTTTGTGGAAGCTCAACACGCTGAGTGGCTCACGGCTGGATGTGTATGCCGTCTATTTCGACGCCGTGCCCTGGCCGGAAGAATCGGGCTACGGGGCCGGCGGGGTCAAGTTTTATTACTACGATGAGGGCAAAGGTCAATGGGTCAATTATTATAACGATGTCTTCGTCTGGAAGATGACCTTCGAACCCGAAGAAACCGAGGGTGAAATTGCTCAGGCGCCAGGCCCGGACGCCACCAAACCGCAGTCCGGTGCAACACCAGGGTCAACTGACACTCCCAGGCCTACTTCTACTCCCCAACCGAGTGCAACTCCCCGACCGACCTCCACAAAAGGGCCAACGGCTACGGTCGCACCACCAACGTCCGGGGACGTTTATGTTGCGGCAGATGGTAGTGGGGACTACCCAACCATCCAGGAGGCCATTGACGCTGTTGAGCCGGGAACCACGATCTTTTTAGACTCTGGCACATACTATGAGGAACTGGAGATTAGCAAATCAATAACTTTGCTTGGTGCCAGGAAAGATTTGACCGAAATCTATTCGGATGCCGAAGATGTAATCGAATTTACCGGCAACGGTGTACTTACAGTGGAGGATATCACTATTCAGGGGACACAAGTACACGCCGGACTTTACATCCGAGGTGGCGAGTTCGAGGTTCGGAATGTGCGAGTTTCGATTGATGATGGTATTGGAATGTATATCCAGGCGGGCACCGGTATTATCCAAAGCAGTGAAATTTTGGGGGCGAGTTATTCTTGTGTCTACTTAG
>JAOZOT010000469.1 GCA_029933115.1 Anaerolineae bacterium
GATTTAGCTTATTCCAAACTTGCTTCGATCACCACCATGCGATGGTCTGAAGCGGTGGAGTCCGGCACCTGAGCATCAACGACGCTGAGGCCACGGATCCAGACGTAGTCAATGCGCTCCCGAGGCGATTCAGAGGGCGCAGTAGGAAGAGGTTCAAACCCACCGCTCACGAAAGGATCGCTAAAGCCCGCTTCTAGCAGGCGACGGTAGATTGGGGAATCGGGCGTAGAGTTGAAATCGCCGCCAAAAACCACGGGCTCCTCCCCGGCGATGAACTCCAGGGCATCTGTCAGTTGAGCGGCCCGCTCCTCCGGCTCTAATCCCAGCCAGATACCGCAGGCGTCGAGAAGCTCACCCCCAACCTTGAGCTGAGCGCACACAATGGCCGTCTGCTCCAGACGGCTGGTCAGGAGCTGTCCCTCCGCCTGTTGCAACGGGAAGCGATAGAGGAGGGCAATGCCGGTCAAGTGTTCTACCGTGGGTTGGTAGACCACGCCCATCCTCAACCGGCGGGCCAGCCAAAGGGCATCATCAACGCTATAGCTGGTGATCCGCCCTGTATCAACCTCCTGCAAAGCCACGATGTCAGCCCCGCTCTCCTCAATAGTCCTGGCCATCTCCTCCAGATAGAATCTCCAATCGGTGTGGTAGCCATAGTGAATATTGTAGGTGCCGACACGGACGCTCGGCCCCGCCTCCTTCACGCGCAGCGAAGGAGGCCAGGCCAGAACCGTACAGGCGATCACCAGGAGCGCAGCCACGGCCCATTGCACCCCGCGCCATGGCCACGCCTGCATGGGAGGCGAGGGCCGTCTCAGTGCGGCCGGCAACGTCGCCACCAGGGCAGCCACCAAAATGATGGGCAGACCGGCGCCCCGGAAAAAAGCCAGGGTGTAGGCGTAGGTGAAGGCGAAGGCGTAGGCAAAGTTGAGCAGCAGGAAGAAGAGGCTGCCTACAGCCAACCACAGAGCACTGTGATCCCTGCCACTAACCAGAACGTCGGGCAGAGCGAGCAGCACCAGAAATTGCGAGAACAGCAGGGCAACACCGGCCACCACACCGCCGAACAAATAGCCGACCGCCAGAGAGAGGGCGGTGAGGAGGACGAGACCCACTCCCCAGAGCCCGGGGGCCGCGCTCCGTACCTCTGAGCAGCGTTGTCGCCATCTCTGGGCGCCAGGCAGAAGCGGGAGAAGAGTGACGAGGAGCAGAGCGGGAGCCAATACAGCGTAGCTTCCCTCACTCCAGCGGGCCACAGCGTTGGGAAGAGAGAGCAGAGACAACTCTAGAAACAGGAAAGCTCCGACAGCCAGCCCGCCCCAAAGTCCCAGCCCCCAAGCCGCAACCTCTTCCGCCCATTCACGAGCAAGGGAAAACAACCACCACGAAAACCCGGCCAATGCGACCGACAGAATCACCTGATAAAGCAGCCAGCCATCGCGCAAAGTGACATCAAAGGTATTGCCCAAAGCACGGAAGAACTGGTCCGCGACCAGAGCCGCAATCAGAGCCCGAGGGAAGATGAGAGGGCTCTGTCGGAGCAGGGCAGTGGCGTAAACACCGAAGGCCGCGATGACGAGCAGGGAACTATACAGGCGCGCTTGGGGATCGTTCAAAGTGAGGGGAATCCGGCCCAAGTAGACCAGAAGAGAAAAGACGAGCAGGGTCCAAAGTCTGCTCGTGCGGCGCGGTGCAAAGAGAGGTGATAGGAAAGCCAGCAGCAACAACAGGTGGACAATGATCACCCAAGGCGTCATTGGGCCGGCGAAGACAGCATCGTAGATGATGCCAAAGAGCACAGAGAAGAGAACCCGAACGGCCTGCAGGGTGAAGAGGAAAACGGCCGTGGCTTCCACAAAGCGCAATATCGTCCGCTCTTTCATGGAGAAACCCTCCGGGGTAGAGCCAGACCTGACAGGTTGAACATCTCAACAACCTGTCAGGTCTGGAGCAACTCTGCGGCTACACCGGTGTCAGCCATCCATGTCGGTCAGGGATCTCTCCCTCGGTAATACCGAAGAACTCGACCTGGAGCCGCTCGGTGATAGGGCCCCGCCGGCCGGCGCCAATGGTCACCCTGTCAATGGAGCGAATGGGTGTGATCTCGGCTGCGGTGCCGGTGAAAAAGACCTCGTCGGCGATGTAGAGAAGCTCGCGGGGAATGGCTTGCTCCTGGACAGGGATACCCAAGTCCCCAGCCAGGGTGATGACCGCGCTCCGGGTCAGGCCACCCAGCACGGAGAAGCCCAGCGGCGGGGTGATGAGGGTGCCATCCCGCACGATGAACAAGTTCTCGCCGCTACCCTCGCTGACGTAGCCGGCCACATCCAGAGCAATGGCCTCCACGTAGCCGTTCTCCAGTGCTTCCAGCTTCATGAGCTGAGAATTGGCATAGTTGGCGCCACACTTGGCCAGGGCCGGAAAAGTATCGGGGGCCATCCGCCGCCAAGAAGAGATGCACACGTCCACCCCCTGCTCGATGGCCTCCTGGCCCAGGTAGCGCCCCCACTCGATGGTAGCGATGACCACGTCCACCGGGCAACCACGTGGGTCCACCCCAAGTTCGCCATAACCGCGGAAGACAAGGGGTCGAATGTAGCAGGCCTCGTGTTTGTTGACGCGGACGGTCTCCAGGATGGCCTCCTTTACCTCTTCGAAGGAATAAGGAATCTCCATGCGATAGACCTTGGCCGACTCGAAAAGGCGTCTCACGTGACCATCAAGCATCCACACCGCCGGGCCACCGGCCGTCTTGTAGGCGCGGATGCCCTCAAAGACGCTGGAGCCGTAGTGGAGAGCATGGCTCATCACATGGACCTTGGCCTCGTCCCAGGGGACAAACTCACCATTGAACCAGATCTTGTCAGATTTGTTGATGGGCATGACACAACTCCTTTTCCATTACTGATTCGCTGACTCGCCAGATCACACGTACTCAACCAGATCGGCGATGGAATCTATCACCCCGTCTGGTTTGATTCCCGATTGCAGATCCACCTCTCGAAACTTGCCCGTTCTGACCAGGACGCCCTTCAATCCCGCCCGTTGCGCCCCGGCCACATCCACCTCAATATCGTCACCGATCATGGTCACTTGGTCGGGCGACACCCCCAGGTCGTCCACCGCCAACCGGAAAAACTCGGGCGACGGCTTGCCGATAACCTGGGCCTGCTGGCCTGTAGCATACTCCAGAGCCACCACGAA
>JAOZOT010000470.1 GCA_029933115.1 Anaerolineae bacterium
AGACCGCAATTCCGGCCGTAGTGAGCGCTTACGAACCCTCGCTCGCAGTGAGCGCTTCAGCGCTTCAGAAACGCCCTGAAGGGCGCCCTACAAACCCGGCCGTAGTGAGCGTTTCAGCGCTCCAGAAACGCCCTGTTGCAATTTAACAAATTAATTTGTTAAATTGCAACAGTCGTTTTTAGCCTCAGAGCACGGTCGTTAGCGACTCAAGTCGCCACTACGAGCATTTTTAAGACACGCTGTCAGATTTGACGATCCTGCAACTGGCGATACGCCTTCTGCATGATCAGAGCGTCGGTTTCCTGGTCAGGGCTCTCACAGATGAGCAGCCCCTTGACGCCAAAGTCTTTCAGGGCTTGCAGCACCTCGACGTAGCGCATATCGGCCTCGGCCAGCATGGTGTGCTCCTTTTCGCCCTTGGGGCCGTACTCGATGCCTGAGAGGTGGATGTGCATGTCCTCCAAGGCAGCCTGGCCCAGCGCCTTTTCGATGCTGCTCAGGATGGCCGCGAACTCTTTGTAGGAGTTGTTCGCTCCCGTGCGGGCGTGCAGGTGAGCGAAATCCACACAGGGGGCCACGCCCTCTACCTCCCGGCTCAGGGCCAGCAGTTCTTCCAGAGTGCCAAACTGGCTTTGCTTGCCGGTGGTCTCTGGCCGCAGGATCGCATCGTTGCCCTCGGCACGCAGTTCCTGGATTAGCTCCACCAGATGTTCCCTGACTCTCTCGTAGACCAGCTCAGGCGGGTCGCTGTGATAGAAAGCAGCGTGGAAGACAATGTTGCGCGCGCCGCAAAGCCAGCCAGCCTGAGCCGCCCTGAGGATGCGCTTTCGGCTGGCCTCTACTTTGTCAGCCTCGGCGGAGTTGAGGTTGATGTAGTAGGGAGCGTGGACGCTGAGGGCCACCTGACATTCCTCTGCCTTTTGCCGCACTTTGTAGGCCGTTTTCTCCCCCATGCTGACCCGCCGCACCCAGGCCAGTTCCATACAATCCAGGCCCAGTTCCTTGATACGGGCTATGCCGGTCCGACTGTCCGGTTTAGGGCTGCTGGAAGGCACACCGGCCGTGCCGAAGAGTAGACTTTCCATGCTCATCACCAATAAGTGGTCCGCCTCAGCGCGTTGCGGACGCGTAACTTCAGCTCGTGCAAGTTGAAGGGTTTGGTAACATAATCAATGGCTCCTGCCTCAAGGCCCTTTATCTTATCAATCTGTTCTCTCTTCTCAGTAAGACAGATGACCGGGATATGGCTGGTCTGAAAGGAGCTGTGCAGTTGCCGGCAAATCTCAAAACCGTCCATATCAGGTAGGCGGATGTCCAAAAGTATCACGTCGGGCAGCAATTCCTGGCAAAGCTTCAGCGCATCCTGACCCCAGGCTGTATTCACTACCTGGTATCCTTCCTTTTCAAAGAAAAGTGAAAGCATTTCGGCAGTATCAACATCGTCCTCCACTATCAATAACCTTTTTTTCTCTGCGGCGATTTCCATAATGCCATTCGTCTCCAGATAGAACTGCTCAAAGGTGGCAGGACAAGCGACCTCTGGTAGCTAGTTTCCGGTGCGAAACGCCGGCTTGCGCAAAGCCCAGAGAACTTGAGGGGTATCCCTTCAACCCTATTCTCCCGGCCCTGAAAACAGAACCGGCGGCCTGCTCTCCCACCCGGTGAAGGCAGAGGAACATGGTGGAGGGGCACCGCCCGGTTGAGCTCACGAAGCCCCCACACCCTCAGACCTGCTGCGCAAGCCCAACGCCGAACGGCGGGGTAACGAAATTCATTAGTCTCACAGATGGTATGGAATGGCACTCTATCGCTCATATTTATTATAACATTAAAATCTTGGACGGGCAAAAAAATCAGGAAACCACTTGATTGGTCACTGTTGTACCGGTTTCTATAACGGATTCGCGCAGCACGACCGCATCCCTGATGATCACCTTAGAGCCAATGTGACAATCCCGCTCGATATAGACATGAGGGCCGATGACGCAATCGTCGCCGATGATTGTTCCCTGTTCTATGCGCAGAGGCGTGATCAAGTGAGTGTTGTTGCCTACGGTGAAAGGGGCGAGTTGGGGGCGGTCATAGCCGTTGAGCAGATAATGACGGTTGATGGCCAAAAGGTCGTCTGGGCCTGTCAGAGTAAGGCGGTTTTCGACAAAGACGCCTTGCACACCGCCGTCTGTTTCAATCAGCATTTGAATAGCGTCTTGCAGCTCGTACTCACCGCGCGGCGAGAGAGGTACCCGGGGCAGATAATCTAGGATGCGGGGGGTAAAGACGTATAAAGGCAAGCTGGCAATGTCCGAAGGTGCTTCCTCTGGCCGTGGCTTCTCAACAATGCGAGTGATCCGACCGTCCACCAACTCTACAATTCCGGTCTTGCCCACGCTGGAGGGGTCAATGCGCATCAGGCTCAGGGTGGCATGGATGGCCTCGCTTGTCTGCTGACGCTCGATCAGCTCGGCCACGTGTTTAACAGAAGCCAGGTTGTCACAGGCGGATAACACGAAATCCTGATGGATAAAAGGGGCGGCGCATTGTAAAGCGTTGGCCATGCCCAGGCGCTCTTCCTGAACAACGAAGGTAATATTGGCTCTCAGTTCCGACTCTTCGTTAAAGTACTTGACGATGTCCCGGTCGTCTGGACTGACTACCAGAACAAAATCCTCAATGCCGTTGGCGTAGATGGTCTCCATCACCCTTTCGACGATGGGTTTGCCCAGGATGGGCAGCATGGCTTTCGACCTCTTGAGAGTGATGGGGTGCAAACGTGACCCCTTGCCGGCGGCCAGTATCACTCCTTGCAATGAAACGGTCCCTCTCTTTCGCTGGTTTCGATGTTTATAGCACTGTGGCTTTTCCGGCGGGGTGGCAGAAGTAGATTCCGTATTTGTCCGCCACGTCTGGATGAGCTTGCGGGTATTGGCGCTGAATTGCCTCTACGATGTGGCCTTTATAAGCGGGGTTGATGAACCCGATGCAACAGCCACGGAAGCCGGCCCCGCTGAAGCGTGCCCCATAGACGCCCGGGCAGGCGTTCAGTATCTCGTAAATGGTGATCAAATGCTCGCAGCCGCACTCATAGTTGTTGATAGAGCTGGCCCCAGAGGCTCTGATCAATTGCCCCAGGGCGTCCAAATCCCCTCCGCGCCAGGCGGCAACTCCCTCCCGCACCCGCTGCATTTCGGTGAAAAAGTGAG
>JAOZOT010000068.1 GCA_029933115.1 Anaerolineae bacterium
TTGCGAAAAACAACTTGGGCGGCAGCAGACAGGCTGCCAAGTCCATTATCATGAGGAGGTAAGCAGTGAAACGCCGTTCACGCAAGTCAGCAGGCAGAGCTCGCCAGATTGCTTTCTGGGTTCTTAGTCTGATCGTCGTCCTGAGCATGATCGTCTTCATCATCCCCATGCCGACACCGCCTCCTCCTACTCCTACACCTACTCCCACAGTACACCCGCTGCCTCCGGCATCCCCTACGCCGACTCCCACCCTCACTCCAGGGTCCGGGCGGATCACAGTTTCGTATATCTAGCCGGGAAATAGCTTTCTGGGCAACTCTGCTGCCCAGAAAACCTCCTGTTTCCCTTCTCCGATGGGACTATATCCCATTGAAATCCCCTCCACGCTCACAGGCAAGACTTATCTCAGGAAAGAAGAGAGGGAAAAAAGAGGACGATTCCTCTTTTCCCTCTCTTCCACAGTTGACCTTCTGGCGGCTGGGCTTGCGGGAAGGTTTTTCAACCGGCGACGCTTAGGCGATGGACTCAGAGCTCGATAGTCAGCCCTTCATAAGCAAGGATGGTGTTGGGGAAAGCCTTCTGGGCCTTCCGCTCTATCTCGGCCAAGGTGTCATCATCATGAGCGGGGTCGTGGTGGAAAAGGACGAGTTTCTTCACCTTGGCTGCTTGAGCGACGGCTATAGCCATTTCTGGGGTGCTGTGCCCCCACCCCTGCTTGGGGACGGGGCCTGTGATGTACTCTTTTTCAGTGTATTGAGCGTCGTGGATGAGCAGGTCTGTTCCCCTGGCAAATTCGATTAGGCGCGTATCTCCCCCGACATAGCTTTCTGTGTCACTGGCATAGACCATGCTCTTGCCAGCCCAGCTTATCTTGTAGATGCTCACTCCTCCCTTGGGATGAGCATAACTCCTCATCACACCTATCTCTACAGCATCGGGTGAGCTTTCCTTTTCATCGCGGTAGACGTTCAGGATCTGTGGATCCATGCCTTGATCGAGGAGTACTATCTCGGCCTCCTCAATGTTGCTCATGACTTTCAGCGACTTGAGTTCTTCCAAAGCCACCGGAAAGGTGGGAGCCAGCATGGCTCTCGACAGTGCCTCCTCAATGTCTTCGTAAAAAGTCCTGGGGCCAAACATATAGAGTACGCTGGTACCTTCGTAAGCTGGAGCAAAGAAAGGGAATCCCTGGGTGTGGTCATGGTGGGTATGACTGAAGAGCATTGTAGCTACAATGGGCTCTTTTTCTCCACCCGCTCGGTATTTCTCCATCAGGTCTTTGCCCAGACCGATGATGCCCGTTCCGGCGTCAATGATGATGAGGTGGCCACCGGCCCATATCTCAACGCAAGCGGTATTGCCACCAACGCGCAAGGTCGTTTCGCCGGGAACCGGATAGCTACCCCGCACTCCTCTGAACCTGACAATGAACTTCTTGTCCATCCCCCTGCCCTTTCCGTTCCAAAGATGTTGTGTGTCTTCCATGAAATTTGGAGGAAAGTAGTGGATGCTACCCCTCTGGTGGGGGACAAGAGCTATTCGACCATCCCCAGCCGTCGGGCAGCGGCTACTAGACCAAAGGCTCCCGAAAGCATCATATCTCCATAGGGGACGGCCATGTAATAGCCCAAGCCCTCAGCCATACGGCGGTTGGGTCCGGTGACCGCCACGAATTCAAAGAAGCTGCCAGGTGGATAGTCAGCGTGGACAATGGCGCCGTGACCGTGCTCATCGTAGATCTCTTTGTCGCTTAATGTCCCTCGCTGTAGGGCTCCCACATAGGCAGCCAACTTTTCAGTCGTCAGGAGAACGGTGTGATGCTCAAAGAGCCCCCACACTCTCTCGGCTTTCAAAAGAACTCCTACCGTGTGCTGATTGCCGACGTTGACGATGACCAGGCCCTCTTCCTGATGGGCGGCCACGGCCGGGTCACACAGTGCCCCCCAGATGGCAGCAGAACCGGTGTCCATGAGCAGTGCCCCAGGCACATCGGCCTGTACAGCCTTCATCCGTGTGAGGTAATCTGGTATCTCGCGATAGGCCAAGGACGAAATGAGTCCGCCGGCTTCTACGAAACGTTCCCAATGCTGAAAGCGGAAGCGGCGTTGACTGCCCTCCAGCGTCTCACCGTGGTCTTGCACGGCGATGGCATAACATTCCGGGAGTTCTATGTCAAAAAGGGCCAGAGCCTGCCGCAAAGAATCCAGATTGACGTCTCTGGTCTCGATAACTGTAACCCCGGCCGGAGCTTCCTCTACGATGCGGATTCCCATCTCTTCCACTTCGCTGGGATTATCACGGATGGTCTTGGCTGCTAAAGGCGTGGCATAGACGGAAAAACCGGCTCTGATATGCCTTTTCATGGCACTGACACAAGGTCCGCCCCCCATCAAGTTACCGGTCAGAAAGACGTCGTACCCTTCGGCCGTGGCCTGCTTGATCCTTCTGGCCACCAGGCTTGTCTGTGAAGGCAGGATCATTTTTACACAGTTCTCTATGGGTTTATCACTCTCATACAGCAATATATCTTGCGTACCGGCTCCGACGTCAATAGCCAGAATACGACTCGCACCAGCCACCCTTTCACCTTCATAAAAATTCTATCGTTTTTGGAACGGAACCTTTGAAGATCGTTTACATAACCCCCAAGTGGGGCGAAAGCCCAGGGAAAAGAGCCAACAATCACTCTATCCCTGGGCTTTCGTCGGATATTCCAGCGACTAACTGAATATCTAGCTGTAAAATTCCGGCATCAGCAGATCACTAATCGCTCCCACCGGTCCTTCGGAGTCTATCTTCCCAAATTGCGACCTACTGAGAATAGCTAGCCGGACACGGGCGCACCTACCTTTTCGGCGTAGCCCATGACTTCATCCCAGCTCACGCCTGGCTTGGCGAAGCGTTGTGGATCATACTCTGTCAGTCCCAGAGCCTCCCGCTTCTTGTCAATGTGAGCCAACGCTAGTTCCACCATCTTGTCCAGATCGGGCTCGAACACCAATTGACCGCCGACTTTTTTCTCCCATCCCTCGGTGATGAGGCGTGTGACCTCCTCGGATGCAGCGACAGGCGATTTTACCCCAAAGATGGTATAGACCCCGGAAGCTACGAAGTAGGTGCCGATGGAAAGGGCCTTCTCGCTCATCCACTCCGGGGCAAAGCCGACGACAGGCAACTCAGAGATGTCGTCACCCAGACCGCCTTCTGCCACCACCTCTGTCAGCAGAGTCAGGATGCGCGTGTTGTCCACGCAACTGCCCATGTGCAGCACCGGCGGAATACCTACCGCTTCGCAAGTCTCTCGCAGGCCATGGCCGGCGTAGCGGATGGCATCTGGTGACAGCAGGCCGTACTTGGCGTTGGCAATAGCACCGCAGCCGGTCATCACCACCAGCACATCGTTCTCGATGAGCTTGCGCACAACGTAGCTGTGGGCTTCGTCGTGGCAGACGCGAGGATTGTTGCAACCTACCACACCCGCCGCGCCACGCACCCGTCCGGCCATAATGGCATCGTTGAGAGGGCGGAAGGAGCCACGGTAGATGCCTCCCTGCATGTAGCGAATGTATTCATGGGAGAAACCGCCGACCAACCCATCCACGACCTTGGGGATGTTGACCTCACCGCGCTCGGTGAAGGCATCAATACCCAGGCGCACGATTTCTCTGGCAATCTCCAAAGCCCGTTCCTCCACGAAGGGGATGTGAATAGCGCCCTGGATCTTGACCTTGTCCGAAGTGGTGATGACTTTGGTCTGGAACTGCTGAGACAGAGGGACTAGAGCTTCCATAATGCACTGGATGTCAACGACCATAGCGTCCACTGCACCGGTGAGGATAGCCAACTCCTGGTTGAGGAAGTTACCGGCCAGAGGGACACCCTGGCGCATCAAAAGCTCGTTGGCCGTGCAGCAGATGCCGGCCACATTGATCCCCTTGGCCCCCTTCGATTTGGCATACTCGATGAGCTCCGGGTCCTGGACAGCAGCCAGGATCATCTCCGAGAGAGTTGGCTCGTGACCGTGGACGATGATGTTGACCTCATCCCCTTTGAGCACTCCCAAATTAGCCTGGGCCTGGCCCGGGCTGGGTGTGCCGAAGAGGATGTCCGTCAGGTCTGTGGCCAGCATCGAGCCGCCCCAGCCATCAGATAGGGCAGTGCGCATGGCGTGGTCCAAAATGTGCTCCGGGTCCTGGTCGTTGCCGATGTGGGTGCGGTGTAACATTTCCACCACCTCACGGTCAACGCCGCGAGGGGCGATATCCAGGTTGCGCCAGATTTCCTGACGTTTCTCGGGGGCTCGTTTGACGTAAGCAAGCTCACCGGTCTGCCGGCCGAACTCGGCCAACGCTTTTTCGGCCACTTCTTTGGCCAGTTGGTTCACCTCTTTCCCCTCGGTGGGGATGTCCAGGTATCCGGCCACCCGGATCAACTTGCCTATGTCGCGGATCTTGTAGTCGGGCGCGTGGCCCTCGGCCGCGGCCAGCAAGGTCATGGCCACCCCACGGCCATGGTCGGAGTGAGCGGAGGCCCCGCCAGCGATAGCCCGAGCCAGGTTGCGGGCCGCAACCACCTCCAGAGTCGCGCCGCAAATGCCTACCTGCCCCTCCTTGGTAAGGCGGCATGGTCCCATAGCGCAATTCTTGCAGCAGCGCCCATCCGCTCCGATGGGGCAAGGCTTCATCGCCTCAGCTCGACTGAAGGCGGTCGAGATTTCCTGACATTCAGGCCGTTCCAGGATTTCGATGGCTGCTGGGTCAACGCTTCTCTTTTTCTCGCTCATCTTCGATACGCATCCTTTCTTTGACATTTATTACCAAATGGGCAAGTCTCAGTAGACCGCAGCTCTTGCTTGTATTGAGCGATTTACTGTCCCAAGAGCGCGCAGATTTATTGATTGAGTAGGGTGCCCACAGGCACACGCATATAATATCATACTTTTCTTTCACTGTCAAAAGCTTCATGGCCCAAGGGTATGCCCCCCCGCAGGGTTCGCAACCTGCGGGAGGTTGATATGCTTGAGATACACCCGTCGGAGGGTTGTACATTGCCAGGATAATCAGAGGATGGTATAATAACGAGGTGGGAGTATAACCTGCTGGATTCACTGCTGATAAAGCATTCTCAAAGGAGGGATGAATGAAATTCGTCAAATCGCTCGATCTGGTAGCTATGACCTTGATTCTAATTCTGGCCGCTATCGCTTGTGGGCCTCCCTCGCCCACTCCCACAGCGGTTTCAGCCCCTGCTGGGAAGGCATCTCCAACGGCAGGAGGGCCCGCTCTTGAGGGAGGCAAGCTGATCTATGGCCTGACTCTGACTCCTTCGGGCATTGACCCTCACGTTAACGCTTCATCCGAGTTGGGCATCCCTCTGACCAGTGTTTACGATACCCTGGTCTGGCAAGACCTGGACGGGGAGTTTGTACCCGGCCTGGCTAAATCGTGGGAGGTCTCTGACGACGGGTTGACCTATACCTTCCACCTGCGGGACGATGTGGTTTTTCACGATGGTACCCCTTTCAACGCTCAGGCGGTCAAGTTCAACCTCGACCGCATTGCCGATCCGGCTACCAAGTCGCAAAAGGCTGTTTTTATGCTGGGGCCTTACCGGTCCACCGAGATAGTTGACGACTACACGGTCAAGGTACATTTCAAGGAGCCTTACGCCCCCTTTCTGGACTCGCTCAGCCAGGTCTACCTGGGTATGGCTTCGCCGACCGCTGTTGAGAAATGGGGCGCCGACTACCAGTTGCACCAAGTGGGCACAGGTCCTTTCATGATGAAAGAGTACATCCCCAAGGACCACCTGACTCTGGTGCGCAACCCCAATTACAACTGGGCTCCGACGATCTTTAACCATCAGGGACCGGCCTACCTTGAGGAGATCGAGTTCCGCTTTTTCGTCGAGCCGGCCACCCGCGCCCTGGCCTTGGAGGGAGGCGAGGCCGACGTGATGGGCGAAATCCCACCTCACGACGCGGAACGCCTGGCAAAAGATCCCGCTTTTACCCTTGTGCCGGTGGCTATACCCGGTCAGTCGCTTCAGTTCTTCTTGAACACCGAAAAGCCTCCCACCGATGACCTCAGAGTTCGCCAGGCCATCAATTACGCTGCCGACAAGGAGGCCATTGTCAAGGCCATCTTCAAAGAGTACTCGCCTGTGGCCCACGGCCCCCTCAATGCTTTCACTATGGGTTACGATGAGAGCGTGGTGGGGATGTATGAATATGACCCGGCAAAAGCCAAGGCGCTGTTGGAGGAAGCAGGCTGGGTGGACAGCGACGGCGATGGAATTCGTGAGAAGGATGGCCAATCGCTGAAGCTGGAAGCCTACCTCATGGGCTGGGGATACGTCCCAGAGGTGGCTCAACTTTTACAGGCGCAACTCAGAGCCGTGGGCATCGAGATGGAGAGCCAGGTGGTTGCCTACCCGGCGGCGCTGGAGGCGGCCCGCAAGGGAAAACATAACCTCATTCCTTTTGGCCTGTCCAGCAGCGATCCTGACATCCTGCGCACTTTTTTCCACTCGAGCAACGCCGATAGCGGTTTCAACTGGTCCAAGGTCAGAGACCCCAGATTGGATGAACTCTTGGAGAGTGGAGCGCGCACGTTGGATCCAGACAGACGCAAGGAGTTGTACGCCGAAGCCCAGCAACTTATTATGGCCGAGGCCCTGATCTTGCCCATTCGAGATTATGTCAATCTGAACGCGGCCGGTGCCAAAGTCAAGGGGCTGCGCTACGACCTGCGTGGCTGGTTCCCGTGGTTGTATGACGTGTACCTGGAAGAGTGAAAGTTTCGGCAAGCCTGGTGTGAAAAGGGGTCTGAGAGGAGCCTTCAGCTCCCTCAGACCCCTCAGCCTCTTCAGACCTATTTGTTCTATTGAGTGACAGCCAGTGTTACGATTTATCGGCAAACGTTTGCTGGCCTCCATCCCCGTGCTGTGGGGTGTGACTACCCTGGTTTTTCTGGCCATTCATCTCCTGCCCGGCGATCCGGCCGAACTGATGTTGGCTGAATCAGGAGGGTCGGCCGAATCCATCGCCTATTTGCGAACCCAATTGGGCCTCGATGATCCCCTCTACGTCCAATATGGCCGCTTCTTGCTAAATACTCTACGCGGCGATTTGGGCCGTTCCATCTTCACCAATCGTCCCGTCTTGCAGACTATCTTGGAGCAGTTGCCTAGCACCATCGAGTTGGCCCTGGCGGCTATGCTGATGGCTGTTGTCCTGGGCACCGGATTGGGGATTCTGGCCGCTCTGAATCACAATTCGTGGCTGGACAATATTTGCATGGCCATCGCTGTGGCGGGGGTGTCTGTGCCTATTTTCTGGTCAGGATTGCTGTTGATCCTGCTCTTTTCTTCGACGTTGCATTGGCTGCCGGCCACGGGGCAAGGGGGCTTGAGGCATCTGCTCATGCCTGCTGCCGTACTGGGCTTCGCCTCATCTGGAACCATCGCCCGCCTGGTCCGCTCCGGCCTGCTGGAGGTGCTGCAAAAGGAATACATCACCACGGCCAGGGCCAAAGGTCTCAGCGAGCGATTGATATTTTACCGCCACGCCCTCAAGAACGCCCTCATCCCGGTCATTACGGTGGTGGGATTGCAATTCGGCTTCCTGCTGGGCGGTGCGGTGGTCACCGAGACGGTTTTCTCCCGGCAAGGCATCGGCCGTTTGATCGTGGACGCTATCCTGTGGAAGGATTTCCCGCTGGTTCAGGGCGGTGTGCTGTTGGCCGCAGTGACCTACACCCTGGTCAATCTGCTGGTAGATATCTCCTACGCCTTCGCCGACCCTCGTATCCGCCACGACGAGTTGTGAGATGACGAAGAAGCGCCGTTTCCCTATCCCAACTCGCAAGGGGCCACCGCCCAGAGAAATCCCTCCCCTCGTTACCCGGCGCCGGCTGCGACGAAACGTGGGGGCTTTGCTGGGCCTGTTCATTCTGGCCACCATAGTCGTCGCCGCTGCCTTTGCCCCTTTGATCGCTCCTCATGACCCCCTTGCGGTGGCTCCAGAAGCGCAACTGAAGCCTCCCAGCGCCGCCCACTGGGCCGGGACCGACCTGTTTGGGCGGGACGTCTTCAGCCGTTTGCTCTTCGGAGGACGGATTTCGCTGCTGGTGGGGGTTGTGGCTGTGCTCATTGCCTCCGTGCCAGGGACGGCCCTGGGCCTGATAGCCGGCTATTACCGGAGTTGGGTGGATGGCCTTATCATGAGGTTGATGGACTTGATGCTGTCCTTTCCTGGCATCCTGCTGGCTCTGGGCATCGTGGCTTTGCTGGGACCCGGTTTGCTCAACGTCATGATCGCCGTGGGTATCGCCGGCATCCCCAGCTACACCCGGCTGGTACGGGGCAGTGTGTTGGCGGTCAAGAGAAACCTGTATGTGCGAGCAGCGCGCACCATTGGTTGCCGGGATGGGCGCATCCTGCTCCGACACATTCTGCCCAACGTCCTGGCTCCCATCATTGTCCTGACTACTCTGGACATTGCCTGGGCCATTCTCAACGCTTCTTCTCTGAGTTTCCTTGGCCTGGGGGCCCAACCCCCTACGCCTGAATGGGGAGCCATGTTGAGCGAGGGACGGGCCTACATGCACCAGGCGCCTTGGATCACTATTGCGCCGGGGCTGGCCATCATGCTCACTGTCCTTTCGGTCAACTTGCTGGGTGATGGGTTGCGTGACGCCCTTGACCCCCGCCTGCGGACGTGAAGAGAATGGAGCGTGGGAGGTAAAGAATGACTGACTGCCCATTGGTGTTTCACCCCGAGGTAAAAGCAGCGCTGGCTGAGGGACGGCCCGTCGTCGCCTTGGAGTCCACGCTGATCACCCACGGCTTCGCCTATCCAACCAACCTGGAAGCAGCGCGGGCCATGGAAGCAGCCATCCGGAGGGAGGGGGCGGTGCCGGCAACTATTGCCATTCTGGGGGGGCGGATTACGGTTGGACTGGCAGATGGGGAATTGGAGTATCTGGGCACACGGCCGCGCGAAGCTATCCGCAAGTGCAGTCGCCGCGATCTGCCCATTGCCGTGGGGCGTGGTGAGGACGCAGCGACCACAGTGGCCGGGACGATGGTCGTGGCCCACAAAGCCGGCATTGAGGTTTTCGCCACCGGCGGTATCGGCGGTGTGCATCGGGGCCACCCTTTCGACGTGTCGGCCGACCTGACTGAGCTGGGCCGCACGCCGGTCACGGTGGTCTGTAGCGGGGCCAAGTCCATTCTAGACCTGCCGCTCACTCTGGAGGTGCTGGAGACCCAGGGAGTACCCGTAGTCGGCTATGGCACTGATACGTTGCCTGCCTTCTACTCCTGTTCGAGCGGGTTGCCTGTTGACGTGCGGGTGGAAAGCCCGGAGGAGGTAGCAGCTATAGTGCAGGCGCGCCGGGCGCTGGGCCTGGCTCATGCCATCCTGGTGACAGTGCCGGTCCCGGCCAAAGATGCACTGCCCCGTGAGGAAGCAGAAGCGGCTATTGAGGAGGCCATCCGCCAAGCGGACGCGGCCGGCGTCGTCGGCAAGGACCTCACCCCTTTTGTCCTGGCTCGGATCGTTGAACTCACCGCCGGCCGCAGCCAGCAGGCCAACGTGGCTCTCCTGGTCAATAACGCCTGCGTTGCTGCCCGCATTGCCCAGGCGTTGGCAGGTTCCCAAGCGCTCTCGCCGAAAAAAAGCCCCTTTGCAGGACGGCCTTGACGCTCAGGTAGAGTTGGTTGGCGTACCGGCTCCCTGCCCATTCCGCCTGAGATAGTCCTCCCACCTGAGAGCAAAGCAATCGCTTTCGGCCTCCATCTTTCATTCTCCGTCTTCATTCTCCGCTCTTCACTCTCCAGTCCCGAATAACTCTGTGCTCAAGTAGCGCTCCCCTGTATCGGGCAGGATGACCACGATGAGCTTGCCTTCGCTTTCGGGCCTCCCTGCTACCTGCACGGCGGCGAAGGCCGCCGCACCAGAGGAGATACCGACCAGGATCCCTTCCTCCCGCGCCAGTCGGCGGGCCATCTCGGCCGCATTCTCATCGGCCACCTGAATCACTTCGTCAACCAAGTCCAGGCGCAAAACATCGGGGATGAAACCGGCACCGATGCCCTGAATTTTGTGAGGGCCGGGCTCTCCACCGGAAAGGACCGGCGAGGCAACTGGTTCCACAGCGATCGCTTTGAACTCCGGCTTGCGGGGCTTGATCACCTCGGCGATGCCGGTAATGGTGCCCCCTGTGCCCACGCCGGCCACAACGATGTTCACCTGACCGTCGGTGTCACGCCAGATTTCCTCGGCCGTGGTGCGGCGGTGAATCTCCGGGTTGGCCGGGTTCTTGAACTGCTGGGGGATAAAGTACCTGGGGTCCTGAGCTGCCAACTCCTCGGCCCGCTTCACTGCTCCGATCATCCCTTCTGAGCCTGGAGTCAGAATCAACTCGGCTCCCAAAGCCTTGAGCAGATTCCTGCGTTCCAGGCTCATGGTCTCTGGCATAGTCAGGGCCAGCTTGTAGCCCCTGGCTGCACATACAAAGGCCAGGGCGATGCCGGTGTTGCCGCTGGTTGGCTCCAAAATGATCGTGTCCTCTTGGATCAGCCCAGCCTGCTCTGCGGCGTCTATCATGCTGACGCCGATTCTATCTTTGACGCTGGATAGGGGGTTGAAAGATTCCAGCTTGGCCAGCACAGTCGCCCCCAGGCCCTCGGTGACTCTGTTCAATCTGACCAAGGGGGTGTTGCCAATGGTCTTGGTGATGTCGTCGTAGATCTTGCTCATCGCCAATTCTCCTCTGTGAATGATATTATGAACTCAGGTACCGGTGGATGCTGGCCGCCACCCTGCGCCCTTCTGCAATCGCAAACACAGCCAGATGTGACTCGCCTCGAAGATGGTGACCGCGTGTCCCAACTTGGCCAACTCCTCCGCCACCGTCAGGCCGGCCGGCCCCGACCCCACCACTGCCACGTGCCAGCCCGTCGGCGGAGGGATCTCTGGGATAGGCAGGCCCTCCGCTTCGCGCTGGTGATCGGCCACGAAAGCTTCCAACCGGCCCAGGCGGATGCTGTGGTCAATCTTGCCTACGGGGCAAGAGCTTTCGCACAAAAGTTCGTCGGGGCAAAGACGTCCGCATAGGTCTGGAAAGTTGCTGGTCTGGCGGTAGATGGCAGCGGCTTTGAGAAAATCGCCCCTCGCAATCTCCCGCATCGCAGCCGGGATGTCGTTGTGCAGCGGACAGGCCAGAAGGCAGGGTTGCGGTGAGGGACATTGGACGCAGCGAGACGCCTCCAGGCGGGCTGTCTCCGGAGAGAAGCCAAGACACGCCTCGTCGAAATCCTTGATTCGCTCTTCCACGGGCCGATAGTCGAGCCGTGGAGCTAGTATGTGCGCGTTGCTTTTCATGGTGCACTCTCCTTTTGATTGGGCGCTTTTGAAACACGAGGCGGCAGTCGGGGAAGGGATTTTTCTAATTCACGAGCCTGATCACACAAATCCTTCAGGGTGACAGAATCCAGAACCTCTGCCACTTTATCCGAGAGCCTCTCCCAGAGCAGGTGGGTCACACAGCTATCGGCGCGGTGGCAAGTGGTCTCCTGGTGGGGAGCCACACAATGTACCAATGCGATTGGCCCTTCCACCGTCCTGATGATGTCTCCGGCCTTTATCTGCTCTGCGCTTTTAGCCAGGAGGTAGCCGCCTCCTGGCCCCTTGACGCTCTCGATGAACCCTGCTCGCCTGAGTTTCACAAACAACTGCTCGATGTAATGAGCTGAGATTTCCTGCCGCTCAGCGATGTCACTCCTGAGGACCGGTCCCTCATCTGCGTGCAAAGCCAGATCCACCATAGCTCGTAGAGCATACCTTCCCCTGGTAGAAAGCCGCATGGGGGCTCCTCCTCGGTTGACAATGGTTTGCGTGCATCATTTTAGCATAGTTGAGTAATCTTGTCAACTATTCTGCGAAAAATTGAACGGCCTCAACCATCAATCAAAATAAAAGGTGCCCCCAAGGGAATTCGAATCCCTGTCGCAGCCTTGAAAGGGCTGTGTCCTAGTCCACTAGACGATGGGGGCACAATCCAAACAGCGCCGTTCAATTTGTAATTATTCTACCCGAGAAGGGAGGAAAAGTCAAGTCACGCCTCCTATTGACTTTACCCACAAGTGCTGAAGCCCCCACTGCGAGGTGGGGGTAAGTCACA
>JAOZOT010000471.1 GCA_029933115.1 Anaerolineae bacterium
CCGGTCGTTAGCGACTCAAGTCGCCACTACGAGCATTTTTCAGACACGCTGTCAAAAGCTGCTCTTGTGCTCCTAAAACACTACGGAAAGCGGTTTGCACGAGGTGATTTTTCATCCGTGGCCGCCTAATTATAACAGACAGTGGGAATGATTGTCAAGAGGGTTACCCGACTTTACAATCGGGGCGTAATCTGGTATGATTGGGATGAGGAAGCGAGACGAGAATCCAACCCCTCAGGAGGTGCACTATGACCACCGCTTATGTCTACGATCCCATCTACCTGGAGCATAATATGCCCGGCCATCCAGAGAACAAGGGGCGCCTGGAGAGGACTATGGCCCTGCTGGAAGCCCAAGGGATGCTGGAGAAGTTGACAGCCTTAAAACCCACCCCTGTCTCTAGGGAACGGTTGCAGCGAAATCACAGTCCGGGATATATTGACCAAGTGCGTCGGCTGTCCGAAAGGGGCGGAGGACACTTGGATCCCGATACCTACACCAATTCTCGCTCCTACGATGCGGCGCTGGTGGCCGCTGGAGGATTGGTGGACGCTGTGGAGGCAGTGCTGGATGGCCGGGTAGATAACGCTTTCGCTATGGTACGCCCACCGGGCCACCACGCTCTGAACAATCGGGGGATGGGATTTTGCCTTTTCAACAATGTGGCCGTGGCTGCCCGCTACGCCCTGGAAGAGAAGGGCCTGGAGCGAGTACTCATCGTTGATTTCGACGTCCACCACGGCAACGGCACTCAAGATTCATTTTATAAGGAATCGTCCGTCCTCTACTTCTCCACACACCAATACCCCTACTACCCGGGCACCGGCCATTGGCGGGAGATCGGAGAGGGCGAGGGGCAGGGCTATACGGCCAACGTGCCTTTGCCCGGCGGGGTGGGCGACGAAGGCTTCCAACGCATCTTCGACGAGTTCCTCTACCCTCTGGCGGAGCGCTACCAACCCCAGTTGGTCCTCGTCTCAGCAGGCTACGATTCCCACTGGGATGACCCCCTGGCCATGATGGGACTGACGATAACCGGCTACGCCAACCTGGCTCGCACCCTGAAAGCCATGGCCGACGATTTTTGTGAGGGAAAGATTGTCTTCACTCTGGAAGGAGGCTATCACCTGGAAGTCCTCTCTCACTCCATTCTCAACACTCTGAAGGTACTGCTGGGCGATAAAGACATCATTGACCCCTTGGGGCCCTCCCCTCGTCCGGAGCGCCCCATTGATGACTTGCTCATCCAACTCAAAGGATTACATCGCCTGGTGTGAAGGATTCGGCGGCCAAGAGACGAAACTTTTAACTTATGTGAACCATCGGTTGACATTTTCGCTAAAAAGTTGCATAATATATATAAGGGATAGCATCCCGCTTCAGGCTGCACTCAGGGCAAGCTCTTCGGAGTTTACATACCCTCCCGCGAGTTGCGATTGGCGGCTTATGCAGACTTTCGAGGCATATTTTGCACCTAGAGGCCCTTTCCAATTCACCCGCAGAGGGGACGGCTACCCTCCCGCAGGCTTGAAACTCATTTTGGCAGCAGACTGAAAGCTGCCTCACGGGCATAGCCTTGGCGGGGATACCGCCTCAGCCTGCGGGAGGGTGAACCCCCGCGAATTATGAAAGGCTCTCCTTTGGTTGAGTCTGGCCAAAGACCCGCTGCGCAGGCCCGGGAGACCCGGAAGGAGAGGGGCCATGACTGAAATCAGCTTGCGAGCGTATTGTGACGAAATTAGAGAACTCATCAAGGCCGATTCCCACGACCAGGCTATCGCCATCTGCCAGCACATCTTGCGCCTCTACCCCAAATACCTTGAAGCGTACCGTCTATTAGGTCAGGCCTGTCTGGAAAAGGGGATGCACAGTGAGGCAGAGGACCTTTTCAACCGTGTCTTGAGCGCCGATCCAGAAGACTTTATCGCGCACGTCGGGCTGAGCATAATTAACGAGGAAAAGGACCTGGACGAGGCCATCTGGCAGATGGAGCGCGCTTTTGAGCTGGCGCCTGATAACGCCGAAGTCCGCAAGGAACTGAGGCGCCTCTACACACGCCGTGATAAAGTAGAAAAGCCAAGGCTGAAACCTACGCAAGGTGGCTTGGGCCGGCTTTATGCCAGGGGGGGCCACCTGCAGCAAGCCATTGAAGAATTCAGAAAAGTGCTGGAGGAAGACGAGGAAAGATTAGATATACAAGTCGCTCTAGCTGAAGCCCTGTGGCGTAATGGACAGAGACTGGAAGCCTCTGAACTGTGTTCGAGCATCTTGGAGAAACTGCCCAATTGCCTGAAGGCTAACCTGATCTGGGGAGAAGTCTGGTTCAACAGCGATAACGAAGAGCTTAAAGAGGAAGCGACGGCCAAGCTGGCCATAGCCCAGGCCCTTGATCCGGAGAATACGGTGGCTCAAGAATTGTTCGGCCATCTTTCCCCTCTCTCCCCACAGGTTGTAGAAATTCCACGCTTCGAGGACGTCGTAGTCCCTGAGGGGGAAGAGCCCCCAGCAGTTGTAGCTCCCGTTGAGATCACCCCTGTCGAAGAGGAGGCCCTTGACTGGCTGCGTCAGATTCGAGAAGAAGCCCCGGAGCCGGCCGCCGAAGAACCGGCACTTGAGCCAATGATGGCAGAACCGGCCGCAGAGGTGACAGAGCCGGCGGAGGCTGAGGAAATCCCGGATTGGTTACGACAACTGAGGGAGATGCCTGAGGAACCCGGGGTAGAAGAAGCCCCTGTTGAGCTTCAGCCAACGGCGGAGGAGAGCGTTGAGGAACCTGCAAGCTTCCAGCCACCGGAACCCGAAGAAGGAGAGGTGCCCGACTGGCTACGGCAACTGCGGGGGAGAATGGCAGCAGAATCACCTGCCGCTGCTGAGGAAGAAAGTGAGACGGCTGAGGAGGAAATCCCCGAATGGTTGCAACAGTTGGGAGAAGAGCCCCTGGGGGCTCAGGTGTCAGAGCCGCCAGCGCCATCAGAGGGACCCCAGGCCGGGGAGGAGGAGATACCGGCCTGGCTGAGAGAGGTAGAGGAAGCAGTATCCGAAGAGGTGGGCGTGGAAGCGTTGGCTGAAGAGGCTCCTGCAGGCGAGGTGTCTGCGCCGGATGGCGAGGAGGCCCCAACCTGGCTCCGCGTGCCGCACGAAGAGGGAGTTGAAGAGCCCACGCAGGCGACGGAACTTCCGGAGGCGCCGGTGGCC
>JAOZOT010000069.1 GCA_029933115.1 Anaerolineae bacterium
GGTGACAGGTCGATTTGTGCAGCAGCGGTTAGGGCTGATCGAAACTGTTCACCTAACTGGCCCATTTGTTTCACGGGCTCCATGAGGTCAGCCACAAGACGGCCGGCTGCTTCAGAGACCATCCTATCAAGAGAAGTGATATCTGCCAGGATTTTGTGTAGCTGTCCGAGTTGAATGGGAATGCCGGATTGCCCAATTGCTCGCAGATGGGCGTCTATGGGAGCGTAAGTCTTCAGAGCCCGCTGTGTGACAGGTTCCTCGAACAGATCCTCACGAATCTCATTTCTCTGCTCTTTGTCTTCACACTCCTTGACATCCGGCATTTCCAGTTCCTCGTGTTCCTTGCTGTGACAAGCTCAAGCTGGATAGTACACAGTTACCGCCAACAAATCGAAACTCCCCGGCGACAAGTCATCAATCCCCCGCAGCCACTCCGCTGCTTGTGCACTTCCCCGCTGCTCCATCTGCTGGCGCATCCTCCGCCGCTCGGCCACCAGTTCCCGCCGCCGTGCCTCGACCGCGTCCTCCAGTAACATCGCCAGCCCTTCTATCGTCAGCGCATCGGCCAGCGTCTCCCGCGCCTCCGCCTCGGTGCGGGTCTCGGGGCTGGGAGTCGCACGCAACAGCCGCCTGGTCGTTTCTGCATCCAACGGCTTGCCGCCGTACACCGGCACCGCCACCGGCAGCAACTCCTCCACAATCGAGGTCGGCTTCGTGTTCACCACGTAACGGGTCAGCAGATGGAACAGCGCCGTCACCTCCTCCACGTCCGGCGTGACGACGTAGGCCGTCCGCCCATAGTGCTCCACCTCGCGGAAGGTGTTCTGCTTCACCTCTTCGATCAGCCGCCGCACCAACGGGTGACCCACATCCAACAGCGTCAGGTCCGGGTCCCCCAGCGCCCACTCGGCGTCAAAGGTGGCCCGCTCGATCACCTCCCCCACCGAGGCCGTCTGCAAGGCCGGGTGGGTGACGGCTATCCGCCAGGGGCCATCGGAGTTCTCGGTCACGCTACAGCCGAAGCGGTTCAACCCGCTGAACACAAAGGCTTTGATCTGCTCTGGCGAGCCCACCGTGGCCGCCGTCTCCTCCAGCCGCCGCTCGATCTCGGGCAGACTGATGTGAGTCTGCCCGTAGAAACTGTCTCCCTTGATCCGCTCCAGCGTCTCCTCGGCGAAGGGGTTTTCCACTGTCTCATCATCCGCCGGTCGCCAGTCATCGAGAAAGCTGAGCTGCCGAGGCCCCAACGTCACCTCGTGCTGCTGCAACAGATCCAGGATGCTGGTCTCATCGCCGAAGTAGGGCGGGGAGAAACCGTAGTCCCGCCGGATCTGGGCCGCCTTCTCCACCAGCACTTTCAGGATGGTGGCATCCAGCGTTTCGTCCATCACCATCGTCCGCACGTAGACCACCGGCTTGCGCTGCCCGAAGCGGTCCACCCGGCCGTTGCGCTGCTCCAGCCGGTTGGGGTTCCAGGGCAGCTCGTAGTGGATCACCTGGGTAGCGGCATGCTGTAGGTTGATGCCTTCGGAAATGGCGTCGGTGGCGACGAGGATGCCCACCTTGGCCCGCTCGAACTCCAGAAAGACCTCCCGCCGCTGCCGCTCGTTCAGCCCGCCGTGGATCGTCAGCACCGTGGCGTGGGCGTAGCGCTCGTCGCGGCGGATCTGCTGTGCCAGGTAATTCATGGTGTCCACGTAGCGGGTAAAGATCACCACCTTGGGGTGGACGGCGAGCCGCCGGCGGAGGGTCGTATCCAGCAGTTTCTGCAGCTTGCTGTCGCGGCCGGGCGTGACCTTGTTGGCCTTGGCCAGCACCTCTTCCAGGAGTTCAAGCTCGGCTCTGATCTCATCCGGCGAGCCGTAGACCAGCCGCTCGGTCCGCCGGCCGGCCTCCTCGTCGGTCAGCCGCTCGCCCGTGTCCTCGTCCAGCACGTTGGCCCGGGCCACCTCGGGCGGGATGGGGGTCTCCTCTGCTTCGGCTGTCGCATGTGTCAGCCGCTGCTTCAGCCGCTCCCGCCGGTTGCGCAGCGAGCAGCGCAGCGCCTCCGGCGAGCTGAGCGCCCGCTTGTGAAGGTGCATCACCGTCCATCCGGCCAGGGTGCGCACCTGGGCGCTGCCACCGGCTGCGTTCTGCAACACCCGGCTGCCATAAGCTTCGACGGCGCGGATGGCGTCCATCTCGTAGGCCGTGGGCGGCACGATGACCTCGTCTTGGTCACGCTTGGGGAAGGGGCTGCGGGTGGGGTCGTCCTGGAACCAGGCCTCCACGTCCTGCCGCCGCCGCTGGCAGACGTGGCGTTCGGCCACTGGCCGCACAATGTCCGGATCGTGGACCGGGCCGGTCACGGCCCCCACGTCCAACATGCGCAGCAGGCTGGCGAAAGAGTCGGTATAACCGTTGTGCGGCGTGGCGGTCAGGAGCAACAGGTGGCGCACCCGGGGGCTGGCAGCCAGCGCCTCGGCCAGTTCCCAGCGGTCCATCCACACCCGCCGGTCCGGCCCGCTCTGGTGCGGCTTGGCTACCTGATGCGCCTTGTCAATGACCACGATGTCCCAGTGCTGCTCCAGGATCTGGTTCTTGATGGCCGGCTGCTTGGCATAGTCCACCGAGGTGATGAGGTAGCGGTAGTGTTCCCAGGGGTTGGCGCCGGCGGGCAGTTCTCGCTCCATCTCCCGGCGGTGGCGGGTCGAGATGATGCGCGCCGGGATGTGGAAGAAGTAGTCCAGTGCCTCCCGCCACTGCTCCCGCAGGTTGGCCGGGACGATGACCAGCAGACGAGAGGCCATCTGGCGGGCCAGCAGTTCGGTGATGATGAGCCCCGCCTCGATCGTCTTGCCCAGCCCCACATCGTCAGCGATGAGCATCCGCACGCGGGGCGTCTCCAGGGCCATCACCACCGGCACCAGTTGGTAGTCCTTGGGGATGACACGGCTGCGTTGTAAGCTGATGAGGGGAGCAGTGCCGTGAAGCAGGCTGAGGCGGTAGGCGCGCAGGAGGAGGTCCTGGGCCGAGGGGTGACCCACGATATCAGGCGACGGTGGCTCCAGACGGCCAGGGCGGATCTCCTCAAAGGGGACATAGAACTTACACTGTTCCGCTTGGCCGCCGTCAATGGAGGTAGCGACGAGGATGTCGCCCTCGTGAGCATCTACGCGCCATAGGCGGTTGCGGTTGGTGATCACGGTGCCAGGAGCAAAGGTCGTATCCGGCATAGGCACCATCCTTGGAGATGCTGGCGTAAGAGCACAAAAGCCGCCTCCTGTTTGCACGGAAAGCGGCTTGTATGGTATAATGCCAACGAGCCTTACTTCCTGGACGTGACAGGAAGTGGGGCCTAATGTTTGGGATCTCACAGAGCTGCCACTCTGCTGATCCCTTTTTATTTGCAGCGAGATGGCGCATTTACAATGCAGCCAGTATTATAACAGTCAATGCCTTTTATGGCAAGTCGCTAAAGCCTGTTCTTTAACGTCCGAAGTGACGATGGGTCACGCTATCCCCCGTAGCCATCCTTCCAACAGTGCCGACTTGTTTCGCCTTTTGCTTTGCAAGTTGACTACTTTGATGCCTCGTTTCTCCAGATCATCCGCTTCCAGGCCTGGGACATCAAAGAGCACGGCGTAGGCCAATCGCCTATGCCTCCCAAAGTCCAGGCCGATGTTGTCCCAGATCTGGTTGAAGAAAGGGTCGTTGAGGCTATAGCCGAGAAATAGAGCTGTTTTAGTCTCAAGCACACCGCGTAGCCGTTCCGCCAAGCGAGGGTGAGCAGCAAAGTAGGTGTTGTAGTCAGACTTTGTGATGACAATGGTATCAGGACGCTTTAGATCACCATTGAGCTTCACCAACTGCACACGGTCTTCACGCCAGAAAGGTATCTCTGTCTCCTCAACGATCACGTTATGTCGTTTTCCCCCCGCCTGGAGTGTGCGCTCAATGAGGTCATCGTAATTAGTGGTGAAGATGACTTTGACAGGTAGTTTAGCCAGTAGGTGGTGATTTGTGGTAGGTTGGACACCGGTGGTGTCCAGTTTCTCTTGCAGATAGGTGATGAGAGCATAGCGGCTACGCTGGTTCTCGTAGTGCTGCGCTGCGATGAGCAGGTGGTCAGCGGTAACGAGCTCATCTTCCGTGGGCAGACGATAGCCAACTGCCCGGGCCAGGGGACGGATGAGCCTACCCCAGCCGGGTAGTCCCGCACCGATGGAAAGGCCAGCTCCAAGGAAGAGGATCAAGTCGCCCCGTTTCAACTGCTGACGCAGTTCCTGCGCGATGGAGTTCGGGACTGATGCCTCGCCTGGCAGTGTTACTTCATTTGTCTGTCCCTCCAAGTCTGGCACTCTGACAAGTGACGGCAACCCGGTTTCGGTTCTTTTCTGCTCAGGAGTAATTGCCGGCGCTACTCTTATGTGTAACTCGACCTCCATCGCTTCGGCGCGCCGATCTCTGCTCTCGACAAAGTAGTTTGCCCGTCCGCGGATAATGTATGACCCGGCGGCGTGTGCCCGAAAGGAGCGGATCTTCTTAATGCCCGGATAGCCTGGCGCGAGTTGGTCTAAATGTATTTTCAATGGATATAGTTGTATGTCGTGCCGATGTTCAAGTTCAATGTTCACATTGCTATAGATATCCGAGGAATTGTTGCGGATGACAAGAATGATGTTGGGGGAATTTACACGGATCGGCTGTGATTTATCAACTTGTACCTGAAGCGTCGCATTTTTAGCCATAGCGATTCACCCCCCCCGCCGAACTACTCTTCTTCAGACGATTTGAGTAGACGATTTGACCAATGTATGAAGCCCCGCACAAGCCGGCCGAGAGGACCTGCATGATCGCAATTGGGGCAGTGGTTCGCCACTGGCCAGCCAGCCATAGCCGGGTCCCAACTCCACTTACAGCAATTGGGGCCATCACATAGGGGAAGGCCACAGTGATGGCACACGAATTTGGCCTCGGACATGCAACCGACGCCATTGATGGCGCATTTCAACTTTGAACTCTTAGCTGCCATAATCGAATCCCCTCTCGGACTTGTCAACGACGACCGCTGGGATGGATCACCTCTTCAATGATCTTCCGGAGTGTATTGTAATCCCTTTGCAGATCCGTCATTCCTTGATCGCCACTGCCCACGACGCTGCGCAATACTAATTCGAAATGCAATGTGCCGTGACTACTATCGCCAGGATGATCGTCTCGGGGCTCCTCCCCCAGAATGATGAGATGGATGTCAACTGGCTGAAGCAGGCCGATCCTTGCGTCGTGAGGTTGGGTGTAATTCCCTGGATCAATGAAGGGATTGGATGTCATAGCTTGATTAGGTACTGCCATTTGCTCGGCAATGGGCATGGAGGGTGACCAATCCCACTCAAAATGAGCTTCAGATGCAACATTTGCTCTTTCATGTGTCTCGCCAATGTAGTAACGGCCCTTGATCTCCCAGCAACGTGCCTGCCTGCTGTCGGTGCCGGTCTCTGTGACGCGGCCCAGTGTTTCAATGACTTGCTGGATATAGACTGGCGGCCGACCAAGTTGCTTGGGATGAGTAAGAGCGGCAATGATGGCGTCAACAATTTTGTGATTAGGAGATACAGGATACTCCTTTGAGCGCTTCGGCGTTTTCGGTTCCGTATGGATGGTGTAGGCCGAGAAGATGGAGGTCTTGAAAGACACTTTACCCTCAATAATTGTCTTGTGCTTCACCATCGGATTCATCCAATGGATCTTCTCAGCCCTGACCGGGCTGCCTGAGGCCGGACGAATTATGTACCTACCAGTTGCAGTTGGCTTGCCTTTTACGAATGGGTCCTCAACCACCCTCAATCCAGAAATGGTATAGTCCTCGATAATCAGTTTATACTCACCCTTGAATGAGCGAGGCTGTATGCCGAGTGGTTGTTGAAACTCAATGTAAAGTAAAAGGGAAGTGTCTGCTGGGACTTTCTTTTCACGCCAGGCAACCTCCCACTTTGACAGGTCGAATTGACCATTTGTGTCTTCCACCCTGCAACCCGGCGGAATATTCAAGGTCAGACGCTCCAGCGTGACTCTCCTCGCTACCCCTTTGTGTAGTTCCAGCATCAATTCAAGGTAGCGACCTCCTTGAAGCAATCTCGGTTTGATAAAAAAGGGAAATTCCTGGTCATATTTTGGTCCCAGGCGTAGCGCCCCTGGATCGATGCGATAGTGTCCGGTCCATTCAATCGGCTGACGCTCGCGGCAAAGCCTTATGAAATCATCGGGTGCTATCCCCTCAATGATTGGAAAGGTTGGGCCGTTTCCGAGAAGCTGCTCCATTTTCCTGAGAAATTGTACATTCTTCTGTTTATCGAGAGCCACAAAGCCAGCATGTATAGTCACTTTGCCGTCGCGTGGTTTTGGCTTGGGGGTGCTTTTGTAGCGTTCCTCATCCTCCGGCACTAGCCCCAGCTTGATCGTCAATTGACCACCACAGGGTACATGCTGAGGAAGGTAATGATCTGGTGTTATGTTAAAGTCGGCCTTCACGTGTTCATGAAGTTCGATGGTATATGTGGGGAAAACGGGGATGCCCAGCGGGTACTTTACCGGAAACGGCAGACGCGGGTAGAGAACCCAGGTCAACCTGGCCAGGAACAGCAAAACCAGAGCCCCTGCTCCCCGCGGTGCGAGCGGAACCAGTGCCGCCCACTTCGGAGGCAGAGCCAAAATTGTCATCTGTTGCCGGGCGAATTGGATTATCGGCAGCAGGATCAGGATCGCTGCTATCCCCAGGATGGAGGGTATAACCAGCCGCGCGATGGTATCCCTGTAGTGAAAACAGTCTTCGCAGTGAGCGCTTCGCTTAAAGGCGGCAGACAGGGGGCGTATACGTGCGAAGACGTTGTCGGTGTGCAGAGGACCGAATGGGTTGAATTGACACTTTTTGCAAAGCAGGCGGCCACAATGATGGCAGACGGCAATGACCTTTTTGCTGTAGCACTTGTAACACTTGATGGTCGTCTCATCGCTGAATTCTAGTCGGACTTCCGGTTTACCCATCTTCGCCGGGCGTGGAGCGCAGACTGGCGTGTGTTTCGTGGCATCGCTGGCAGCCATGATTTCTCTCCTCCTTCATGGCATCACTTCAAGTGCATGCGCACAAAGCTGAACCGCTCCTTCAACAGGTGCTGTATTTGATTAAGCAGTATAGAGAGTTCCATCTGTGACCCGCCCTTAGCCTCACTTCTCAGGGTGATCCAGAACTGCCCCGTAGGAACGCTCATTCGGTCAATGCGCTCACCGTTCTTACGCTGCCGCCTGATAGTTTGGGGAGAACCCTTCACTTTCAGTTGTACCTTCAGATTCCGCTTATGACTATAACCGGTAATCAAAACCCCCCATTTAGAGACGACTTTTTCGAAATCAGCCGGATCAGAAAGATCGAAAATAACCAGGTCAGAGAGATAACGTGAAAGCTCGAAGGGAAAATCAAGCTGTACATCAATGTCTTCCAATCCCAGGTCAGCTAGCAGGCTTATAATCTCGGCCAGGCGGTCCGGATCTGGCTTTACCCCTTCGAATTCGAGACGGCGATACGGGTAGAACGGTCGCTTCTTGAAGATGGCATTCGGTATAATGTCCAGGTTGATGACCACAGTGGTAGATTTCACAATTTCGGGCCTGCGCTCGTTTCTGTAAGGGTGCCGTTGGCCTGTAGCATCGAAGTACTCCACGTCAAGGCCTGACAAGGTTTGTCTGTCAAACTGCACCCGTATCTGGCCTTTCACATGTCCCATCTGGTAAAGTTCAACGGGATGCATTATTTTAACGGCGAGAGTTGTCTCAAAGATATCATGAGAGGTTTGTTGCATCGTTTCCTTATCCACCCATTCCAGAACCCTATTCTCCGGGTCGTGTCGAATGCCTTGACGTTTACGGTAATCCATGTGCGGCCATTCGATCCGGGCATAGGTGACGACGGGCGGATCAACCAGCGTCGGGTAATGTAACTCACTTCGTTCCTTAAATAACTCGTAGATGTCATCGGATTCCATTTTCTCGATCTTGCCTCCCCTAAGTGTCCAGGCCTCATCATGATAAGTGAACGCATAGGGTAATTTGGGTGGTATGACAATCAACGCTGCCTTCCCATTTACCAACTGCTGGCGGTGGAAAATATACGGCCTCATGGGAGGATTGCAATTCTTTGCTTGCTCGATGATCTTATCCCGCGTTAATTGGGGAACCTCCAGTATCTTATCATAGCTGTCTACGGGACCAATCTCGACGATAACACAGCCGTCATCGGAGTTAGCCGCTGCTACCAGTGCTTGGGCCAGTCTATCACCAGACTCAAAGGCAAGCTCCCACCAACTGATTTCTATCCCGTTCCTTGTACCTGCGCGGCTTTCAGCGACGTTGCTCCCGCCGTAGATGAAACGCCCTTCTATCTGTATCGGATCAGGACGATAGCCATTGCTATGTCTTATCCTTCGCGGCACCGGTACAATAACTAATTGCTGTTCGCCTCGTCTTCCCAAGGCATAGGGCTTTATAATAGGTACAGGCGGGCTGCACTTCAGAGCGATCTTGAGCACTTCTTCCTGCAGCTTTTCGAGCGCCTTCTCGTCCTTTTCACTGTTAATGGTGAAAAAGAGATAGCCTCCTCGCTGACGTGACAGTCGGGATAGCGCTTCACTTATAGCTGAATCATCCCATTCTTTCTCAGGAAAAAAGTCGAGTTGGTCAACGAACGGCAGGTCTTCCTCTTTATCATTATTCTTCTGAGCGGCTGCCTGTTTCTCTCGACTTTCCTTCCATCTCTTACCCTTTTCCCACAGGTCCCTGGCCACACTGAGTTTGAGCTGATTCTTCTCATCGAGATCGGGGGGCTCAATGTCCACGATGAGTGGTATCTTCAGTTCCAACATCTCTCCCACATCGGTCCCGCCCGCTCTGGCATCGTCTCTCAGCCAGATGTTCCGATCGCGACGTTCCCCGTAAGGGACCTCGTCGCACAATGATACGCTACCAAACCGCACTGGGCTCTTTTTCGGCTCTTCCAATGAATATTGGTAACGGATAACATGCTTCCGGCTGCTGCTTATCCTCGACTCGAGGTCATCAACTGGCACCTTCAAAGGCAGTGTACAATGCTCAGGCCAATCCTCGTCGAAGGCTGGCTTACTGTAACCGCGCAATGCCAGGCGGCCCACCAGGGCCTTGGCGGGGAGCGCGCCGCATCTCTCGACATCGGCTAAGGCAGGAGCACCAAAGGACTTGGACGCATCCGGTCTCAGATTGAGCTTGAGGCATCGTCTAACCAAGTGCCCCGGCAACCACCAGATGATATGCCCCACCCATCCGAATAGCCGGCTCATTCCTCTGACCACAGGACCTGCAAAACGATTCTCACGCCAGGCCTCTGTGCGTTTTCTGATCCGGCTTTTGATCCGACTTGACAGTTTCCATTTGCTTTGCAACCCTTGCAACAACACAGCTATCTTCCATCCGGGTGACAGCCGTTCGCCATCGTATACGAACTCTACCTTGATTTCTCCCTGGCTCTTGTCCTTCTCGAAAGACAGGGCCAAATTCTCCTGAATCTCGGCTTTATATTGATATAGCTCCTCGATGGTGATCTTCTTTGGTTTAGCACGCACAAAGGTCTTTTCATCATTGGGGCTCATTTTTCCCGCTCCTTTGGTGTTGAAGGCTTTTACGTGTTTCAGCTTACATGTAGAGCCTTCCCAACATACGATCCCCAACACATCGCCAGGCTCCATCTTCGTTCCCAAGAGCGTGACCGGTAATACCGGGCCAACCCCTCGTCCATCGTAGCCCTCAGAAGGATCAACTGGTCCAGGCTAGCCGTGTGGATCAACCGCGACGCTAAATCGAGGTGCTCGTCACGAAAAGAAAACCGGAAACGGAAAAGCCGCTCCTACTTGCGCAGAAAGCGGCTTTTTGGTATAATCCAACGAGCCTTGCTTCCTGGGCATGACAGGAAGGAGGCGTTAGTATTGGGATCTCACAGAGCTGCCACTCTGCTGATCCCTTTTTATTTGCAGCGAGATGGCGCATTTACAATGCAGCCAGTATTATAACAATCAATGCCTTTTATGGCAAGTCGTTGCGCATCTCCCTTTGGACGTCGGCGCTCCGATACAGCCCAAAAAGGCGACTGCCTACTCTACCGCAGCCGGGTGTAGGTACTTGATCGCGCCTTTGTTGATCATCACCTCCAGACCGTTGGATTGCTTGATAAATATCTCATGTGTCCGCTCCCGTAAGCTCACCCTTCATTGAAGCCCTTCGTCTTCACTGTACGACGAACTCGTCACCAACGACGCCCGCCGTATCGCCTCGTCGCTAATTTCTCCCTGATCCGATCCACGGCCTGACTCAACCGTCTCAGCTTCTCCTCTTTCCTTTCGCCCGTTCCCTCAAACAGGCTCAGTTGCCACTGTTCCGGCCCGAACTTGCTCACCCCTGCCCCGATCAACCGCACATCCGCTTGTTTCAAGCCTTCTCCAAGAAGCGCAGGGCTTGAGCGGTGGGCATGGCCGAGTGGACGCCGACGGCACGGGCGGCGTGGGAGGCCGAGGTGACCACGCCGCGCTGCTCCGGTCGTGCTCCCACGATGAGCGGCTTGCCTTTGAGGGAGGGGGAAGATTTCCTCGACGGAGGCGAAGAAGGCGTCAACGTCGAGGTGAAGGATGTAGCGTCTCGTCACTGCTGGCTCTCCCCTGCTCAAGGTGCCGGGTCTCACTTTCTGATTGTTCCTCCCCCTCGTGGAGCAACTCCCTCTCCAGATCCTTGATGTGTTGGGTCAGTTTAGCGATCTCGCTATCCAGGTGCTGTGTGGTTAGCAGAATCAGGAGACAGCCAAGCCCCACACACATCCCTGCAATCGCAATTAACACCCACGCTTCCATGTTACTCCTCTCGTAAATGCGCCTGGCTCGGGACCCCCCGCCGCTACGCCGACGCGAAGGGAATAAGGGGATCGTGAAAGTCAAAGAGAACAAGCCGGTGATCGTGATCCCTCCGACGATCACCCTTCCTTTGCCGATCCTGCTGCCCCGGCAGCCCACGCCCCCAATCGCCGCAGCGCGTCCAGCTTCTCCCGATTCCCCAGCCGCGCCTTCTTGACCATCCTTAGCCCGCCGCAAGCCGCCGGGTTTTAACCCGCGCGGTTAGGCGGGCTTCCCTGTTCGGCTTTAGCCTCCGATTTGACGGTATCGAACATTTGTGCTATTATTGTGCCGTCGCTTCGACAACACCGTCAACAGGTACAGGGCCCTTATGGAATATCAACGCGACGAACACAGAATACATCTTATCGTCTACCATCTCATCTGGTGCCCCAAACGGCGCAAACCGGTTCTCACCGGCGACATAGCCCGTGATTGCCGTGCCCTCATCCGGTCCAAGTGCGAGGAGAAAGGATGGCACATCCTGGAACCGGCCATCAACCCCGACCACATCCGCCTATTCGTGCGAGTCTGGCCCGGCAACTCGGCCGCCGAGGTGGTCAGACAGTGCAAAGGGCTCACCTCACGCATACTGCGGCAAAGATACCCCGTCCTCAGAAAGCTGCCGTCGCTCTGGACCCGCTCCTACTTCGCCTCGACCGCAGGCGACGTTTCCGAGGAGACCATCCGCAAGTATATTGCCGCGCAGAAGGGACTGTAACGATGGCTGCCAAGAAGGGCAAGGTGCGAAAGACCATTCGCCATCTCCTGGAATACCGCCCCGGCATCTCCGAGTGGTTTGCCCTCACCGGGCAACTCTTCAACCGGGTTGCTGCTTTCTACTTCGAGGTGATCCAGGCCCACCCGGGCGTGTTGGAACTCTCCAATAAGGACGCCCTCACCGCCCTGGAGAAGCTTACCCACCGCACCAAGGAGAACCCCGCTCCGGTGATGCCCCTCACGGACGTGGCCACCAACATCCCCGCCATGTTCCGCCGGGCGGCCATTCACGCCGCCCTCGGCTCGGCCCGCTCGTTCCACTCCAACCCGGAACGCCGGAAACAGCAGAAGGCCAAGGCCGAAGCCAAGGGCCGCAGGTGGCACAAGCGCCCACCCGTCCCGCCGCGCACCTGGAGTAGGTCGGTCACTTTCTACGTCGGCATGTGGAAGGAACGCACGGCCGGCCACATCATGCTGAAG
>JAOZOT010000472.1 GCA_029933115.1 Anaerolineae bacterium
TGCGCCCTCGGAGTGAGGCAGCCTGCCCAACCACGATTGAGTGCAGAGCTACCCTTCATCATCCACTTGACTGTAAAGAAGGAAATTTATGCGAAGCAGGGGTTTGTTGTGGATAGCAATTGCGTTTCTCGTCGGTGACATCCTGGTCGGAGGGTGCCGAGGGGTTTCTCCTGCCCGCCAGACTTTTGACGGCCAGAAGGCTTATCAGCACGTCATTGCTCAGTGTGACCTGGGTCCGCGCCCTACGGGCTCGGCGGCCGGCTGGGCTACCGGTGATTACATCATCGCCGAGCTGAGCAAGCTGGGTTGGGCGGTGACGAGCCAGGAATTCACCTACAAGGGGGTCAAGGGTCGCAACGTTGTGGGACGGCGGGGCAGCGGGCCCATCGTTATCCTGGGCGCCCACTATGACACACGCCCCTACGCCGATTATGACCCTGTGGATAAGAATCAACCCATCCTGGGGGCCAACGATGGAGCCAGTGGCGTGGCCGTCTTGCTGGAACTGGCTCGCAGCCTGGATGCGGACAAGATCCAAAACGAGGTCTGGCTGCTTTTCTTCGACGCCGAGGACCGGGGCAAACTGGACGGATGGCCTTTCTCGGTGGGAGCCGAATTTTTCGCCCGTGACTTGGAGGAGCATCCAGATTATGTCATCATCGTGGATATGGTTGGTGATGTAGATCAAAACATCTTCTTCGAGCGCAACTCTGATCCGGCCTTACAGGACCAGATCTGGACCATTGCTGCCGATTTGGGCTACCGGGAATATTTTATCCCCGAGTATAAATGGAGTATCATTGACGATCACCTGCCCTTCGCGCAAAGGGGCCTCAAGGCTGTTGACATAATAGATTTCGACTACCCTCATTGGCATACTACTCAGGACACTCCTGACAAGGTCAGCCCAGAGAGCCTGCAAAGGGTAGGCCGGGTGTTGGAAGAATTGTTGGAGGGCGAGCGATGACCCACCTGGCTCGATGGCTTAAAGACAATGAAGCTACCATTGTTCCCACCTGGATAAGAGCCGTGCGGCGGAAAAGCGAGCGTGATCGCGCCTTGACCACTCGGCAATTGGGTCAAGAGTTGCTCCTGTCATACTTTGACTGCTTCGTCAAGGCGGCCGCGACCGGAGCCTACGATGAGCTGGAGGCCCTGGTGGAGCAGATAGCCACCGACCGGGCGAACAAGCAGTACAATCTCGACGACGTCCTCCTCATCCCATTCCTCCTCAGAGAGACCATGTGGACCCAGTTGACCGCTTCAGTTTCCCCCGCTGAGACTTTGGAGCTAATTCAGGCTGCTCAACCTATCTTTGAGCGCAGTCTGGCCACGCTGGTCCGTACTTTCGCCAAGGTTACAGCCGTTGCTCTGCGTCAGCGTCTGGAAGAGACCGAGTTCCTGACCAGACGCCTGGCTGCAGCAACCGAGGAGACGGACCGGGCTCTGACCCAGTTGCGCACCCTCTACGAGCTCTCCCGGGTTCTCAGCTCGACCCTGGACATCAACGAGACGCTGAACTTGATCGCCGAGGAGCTGGCCAATGTAGCCGAAATCAACCGCTGCGTTATCTGGCTTGAGGATGCGGCTACATCCGAACTATACGTGGCTGCGGCCAGAGGCCCCGCCAGTGACGAACTAGCCGACGTGCGCCTCCTCCTTCACGGGCGCCCCTCCGTCGTCGTCGAGGCCTTTCTCTCCCGGCAGATCAAGGGCATCAGCCAGATCGGCGATGGCTCTCACCCCGGAGAAGTCTTGGCTCCTCACTTTGTCGGGCGTTCAATAGTGGCCTTACCTCTCATCAGTGAGGATCAGTCCATTGGGGTGATTCTGGTGGATAGTCTCGACCGGACTCGGAGCAAGCCCTTCGACTCTTCAACTATTGACCTCCTCCACTCGGCCGCTGAACAGGCAGCCATGGCTCTGCGCAACGCTCAGTTGTTTGACGAAGTCAAGCGCTTCAGCCAGGAGTTGGAGCAGCGGGTCAAAGAGCGCACCCAGGAACTGGAGAGAGCCAACCGTGACTTGGCCAAGCTGGACAAGACTAAATCCGATTTCATCAGCATCGCTGCCCACGAGTTAAAGACTCCTCTGACCGTGATCCGAGGCTATGCCGATATCCTGCTCAAGGAAGACCGGTCGGCTATGGAAAGCGAATACATTGACAACGTCTTGCGAAGCATAATTAAAGGGACCAAACGCCTCCAGTCTATCATCGAAGACATGATAGATATGTCGCTGATTGACAGCCAGGTGCTGACCCTGCGCCTGGAGCCGGTGTCCATTGGCACAATCATCGAGTTGGCTGTAGGGGAGTTAGGAGCGGCGGCCAGGGAGAGGAAGCAGACCATCACTGTGGAGGCTCTCGTGGGCATTCCGCGCATCCGGGGAGACCCCCAGCGTCTCTATCAAGTTTTCGTCAACGTCATCAGCAACGGCATCAAATACACGCCTGACGGAGGTCGCATCACTATCAGCGCCAGGCTTCTGAAAGCCCAGGGCACCCTCAAAGAGGACTTTGTAGAGATCATCGTAGCGGACACCGGTATCGGCATTGATAAGGAGGACCTGGAGCATATTTTCGGCAAATTCTACCGCATCGGGCCTGTCGAGTTGCACAGCACGGGAAGGACCAAGTTCAAGGGAGCCGGCACCGGTCTGGGATTGGCTATCGCCAAAGGGATAGTGGAAGCTCACGGCGGCAGAATCTGGGCTGAGAGTGAAGGGCACGATGAGGTCCGCTGCCCTGGAAGCCAGTTCCACATTTTGCTGCCGGTGAAAGCCAGAAGAAGCCTGGGTGAAAGGAAATCTTAATTGGAGGATTATCATGGAGGATCAGACATCACCAAAAGGCCGTTGGGCTGGAGTAGGTTGCATCGTTTTGGGCATCATCGGCATAATCTGGGGAGCCTGGGTAGGATACCTCGGTCTCCAATACATCCTCCAGGGAGATACCTGGGATGCGTGGTTTGGGTTCATATTGACTTTTGTGTTCATGGTTGGTCTGGGTGTCCTGTCTATCTGGATGGGAGTTGAGGAGCGCCGTCAGCGCGAGCAGCAGCCATTTGACAGATAGCGGACGATGGGATATAATCATTTCGTTTGTGCACCAACCTAAT
Organism: Anaerolineae bacterium; assembly: GCA_029933115.1. Taxonomy (GTDB): domain Bacteria; phylum Chloroflexota; class Anaerolineae; order E26-bin7; family E26-bin7; genus E26-bin7. The sequence goes on from JAOZOT010000472.1 coordinate 3,120, forward strand.
CTTTTGGCAAGTCCGCACGTAAACGTGGGCAAGTGATCGGGTGGGGCATGTTCCCACACA
>JAOZOT010000070.1:0-5685 GCA_029933115.1 Anaerolineae bacterium
ACACCCTATTTTCCCTCTTCTGTGTGGGAACATGCCCCACCCGATCACTTGCCCATGTTTACGTGCGGACTTACCCGGTGAGATAGCTCTACATAATAATTGTGGTGGGACAAGTTGCCCACCCCAACTCTTTAACCGTGGTGGGGCAAGTTGCCCCATCCCAAGGGCAGGATGTGAGTTACGGGCTTGCCTATCCGGTGTACCCCAACTGATATGATATTTCGTCGGCGGTGCGTTTGGTGAGTTGAGCCAGTTCGGATATTTTTTCCGAGAGGCGGAAGGAAGGCCCCGAAACGCTTATGACGGCGATGACTGTTCCCTCGTGGTTCCGAATAGGCGCGGCTACTGCGCTCAGTCCTACCTCCAATTCCTCCTGGGCCACGGCATATCCCTGCTGGCGGACTTGGTTCAGTTCCTCTTGCAGGCGAACGGGATCGGTGATGGTCTTATCCGTGAAACGTGGGAGTCCTTTGGCCAGGATGCGTTCCAACTGTTGTTGTGGAAGGTAAGCCAGCAGTACCTTTCCGCTGGAGATGCAGTGGGGGAGCATTTCTCGCCCAATCCAACCGACGTTGCGGACCATCCGCGGGCTGGGTATCCCATCAATGTTGATCACCTTACCATCGCCCGTCAGCACCGTGAGATTGACCGTCTCTTCGGAGGTCTCGGCCAGGGAATGTAAATAGGGTCGTGCTATCTGGCGCACGTCTATCTGCTTCAGAACCAGCCCCGCCAGGCGAACCAACTCGATGCCCAAGCGATATTTCTCCGTCTCGGGATCCTGGTCTACAAGCCCTCCTCGCTGAAGGGAGGCCAGAAGCCGATAGACAGTGCTTTTGGGAAGCTCCAACCGCTGGCTGAGTTCTGTCACCCCCAGCTCCGGCTCCTCTTCGCTGAAAGCTTTCAAAATAGCTATCGCTCGGTCTACAGACCGGAGAGTAGAGACTTGGCCTTTTTTCTTCTTCAATTGGTCACCTATTCGGTACCTTGAGGCCCAGTTTCAGTAGAGCGCAGCTCGCTCCCGCTGAAAGGGCATAGCACTACGGGCTGGGCCCAGCCTCGAAGGGGCTTCGCCCTTTCAGCTTCCGTTTGCGTCTCACACCCACAGACAGCTCATATTTCACATTGTGGAACAACGTTCTAATTTTACCACACTCCTCATCCTTTGTCAAGCGGTTGCGAGTTTGACAAGAGAGCTAATAGGTATTATAATATAAAAAAGTGCCCCTGTGGCGGAATAGGCATACGCAGCAGGTTGAGGACCTGTGCCCGCGAGGGCGTGCTGGTTCGAGTCCAGTCGGGGGCACTGGTGAATCCCAGGCTCATTTATAATTTTGAGGCCGGACTTGATACCCGGCCTCGCTCTTTTCTTAACTTGCATCCCCTACATTGTCATAGAATGTTGCTCCCCTGGCGGCAAAGCCGCTGCCTGAAAAACACCCTTTGCAGTTTGAAGAGGAGTTCATAGCAATGAGAGTCATCGTCCCTATAAAACAGATCCTCGACCCCGGCGGGATGACTGTCAACCGCCGCGCGGAGAGGATATTCATCAACCGCGAGGAATATATCATCAACCCCAACGACAAGAACGCTCTGGAGGAGGCTCTCCGGCTCAAGGACGAGCAAGGAGCAGAGGTAGTGGCCGTGACCATGGGGCCAGAGCGAGCCGACGACGCTCTGCGCGAAGCTATGGCTATGGGCGCCGACAGTGCTTTCCTCCTCACCGACGAGGCTTTTGAGAAAGCCGACATCTCGGTGGCCACCACCGTCTTGGGCAAAGCCATTCAGAAGATCGGCGACTACGACCTGATATTGACCGGCTGCCAGGCCGCCGACACCGGCGCCGGCCAGTTGGGACCCCGTCTGGCTGAGTACCTTGGTCTGCCCCAGGTCACCGAGGTGCGCGAGCTTGTGGCCGCCGGTGAGGGCAAGGTGAGGGTCAGGTGCAATCAAGGTCAGGGCTACGCCGAAGTCGAAGCCGGCCTGCCGGCGCTGTTGACCATCGCCCAGGACGCCAACGAGCCACGGTATCCCACCGGGGCCGGCATCATCAATGCCTACCGAAAATGGGAGGTGACCGTCTGGGGAGCTTCTGAGCTTGGCCTTGAGGCCGCAGATTTGCAGCCCCTGACGGAGGAGAAACGCATCAGTTTCCCTCCGGCGAGGGAATTTGGGACAAAGATCACCGGCGCTCCTGAGGAGGCAGCCAGGGAGTTGGTGCAGCACCTAAAGGCCAATAGGGTTATCTAAATTCGTTCGAGCGGGCTTGTAGCCCGCCTTCAGCAGACTTGGGTTGTTCAGCCCCGAGCTTGGGCCGGGGTGGCCGAACCTTTAAAATCCCAGCCCACGCTCCTTCAGGCTCACGTATCTCTGCTGACCGATGACCAGATGGTCCAGCACCTCGATGTCCAGCAACTGGCCGGCCTGCACGATCAGCTCTGTCACCTTGACGTCCTCAGGCGAGGGGGTCGGGTCGCCGGAGGGATGGTTGTGGACGACGATGAGGGCGGCGCAGTTCAGCTTGATGGCCTCGCGGAAAAGCTCGCCCACCCGCAGGACGTTGGTGTTCAGATTGCCGACGTAAATGGTGGGCGTGGCCAGGACGTGGTTCCTGCTATCCAGCAGGATGGTGCGCAGGTGCTCCTGCTCCAGAAGACTCATCTCCAGCATCAACAGGTTAGCAGCGTCGGCGGGAGATTTGACCTGGGGGCGCTCTTCGGGAGAAGCGATGAGTAGGCGGCGACCTAACTCCAGAGCGGCTTTGAGTTGGGTCACTTTGGCCGGGCCGATACCATGTTCAGCACACAATTCGCCGAAGCTGGCCCGGGCCAGACCGATCAGGCCATTGTATTTGGCCAGGAGTCGTGCAGCCAGGTTCAGCACACTCTCTCCGTCCACCCCGGTGCGCAAGATGATGGCCAGCAACTCGGCGTTGGAGAGAGCCCCGGCTCCATAGTGCTCCAACCTCTCCCGTGGCCGCTCGCTGGCCGGTAGCTCCTTGATAGTCGGGTGATACTCGACGATTTCCCCTCGGGTCATGATGCCTCCTCTCTTCCCGTGAGATACAGCTCATCTGTGAGCACTCCAACTATACAACAGCCCTGCCGCCTTGTCAATTTTACTTGTCCAGGAGCCCCGTATAGCAGGCTTTCGTGACTCGGAGAACTGGTTTTCGATTCAATTGACAAAGCCCCACTTCCAGCCTATAATATTACAGGTCTGTGCAGTTAGCCCCCCTCCGGCCTGCCTTTAGCGGTGAAACTGAGCATTTCAGGGAGGTGCGATGAAAACTATTATTACCATCCTGTTGGTGGGTATCCTTATTCTGCTTGCAGCGGCGGTGGCCATTTTCCTGTTCTCCCTCGGCTTCGCGGGAATAGGTTGGTTGCTGAGTCAGATATTACCTCTCAGCCCTTTCGAGGCCGGTATCATAGCCGTGTTGTCAGGCCTTGGCCTCATCTACATCATAAGCCAGATTGTCACTGCCAGACCCACCTACGAATACGAAGACGAGTGGGAGGATGAGGACTGGGAGGAGGATTGGGACGAGTGGGAAGATGAAGATGAAGAATATGAGAAGCCCATTCCATTCCCTAAATGGCGTCCTCAGAGAGAAGAGGTGCCGGTTGTGGGACGCAATGACCCCTGTCCCTGCGGCAGCGGCAAGAAGTATAAGTACTGTCACGGGAAGAAGAAATAAGGCGGACGGCCCAAGAAGGGCTCGCTCAAGAGAACAACATGCCCTACATCAACATCGCAGGTGAAGAGATATTCTACGCCCGCCACCAGGGCGACCCGAAGGGACAGCGTACCCTCGTTTTCGTCCACGGAGCAGGGGGGAGCCATCTGAGCTGGCCTCCCCAGTTGCGCCGCCTGGCCGGAGCCAATACTTATGCCCCCGACCTGCCCGGCCACGGGCAATCCGAAGGGCAGGGTAGAACGTCCATCAGTGCCTACGCCGATTTCGTGGCCGCTTTCCTCGAAACCCTCGGACTGGAGAAGGTGACTCTGGTCGGCCACTCCATGGGCGGAGCCACCGCCCTCGACTTTGCCCTGCGCTATTCGGAGAAGCTGGCCGGATTGGTGCTGGTGGGCTCAGGGGCACGTCTGCGGGTGGCCCCGGCCATCCTCGAGGGCATCCGCCGGGATTTCGAGGCAGCGGTGCGCCTCATCTGCGATTACGCTTTCGCCACCGACGCGCCGGAGCGGTTGAAACGCGAAGGCCGCCGCCAGATGGGACAGACTCACCCTGATGTGCTCTACGGTGATTTTGCCGCCTGCGACGCCTTCGACGTTATGGACCGTCTGGGCGAGATCCGCTGTCCTACCCTGGCTATCTGCGGCACCGCCGACCGCCTGACACCCCCCAAATACTCGACCTACTTGCGCGACCACATTTCGGGTGCCCAACTGGTTCTGATAGAAGGTGCCGGCCACATGGTCATGCTGGAGCAGCCAGAGGCGGTGAGCCGGGCCATAGCGGACTTCATACAGTAGTATGAGCTCTCACCTCAGCACCCGCACATCCCCCACTCTCTTGGTCACCTTTCGCTCATCCAGATGCTCCATCAGAGCCAGAGCATATTTGCGGCTGGCCCCAAACATGTCCCGCACCTGGGCCACGGTAATGCTGCCTTCCCTCTTGATCCGAGCCACGATCCGGTTCACCATCTCCTCGTAGGTCTCGGTCAGGAAGATGACGTCCTCGCTGACCTTGAACAGTTTGCCTTGTTCGACCAGCGCGTTCAAGACCTCCGCGCCGACTTGGGCCTCGCAGTCAGCCACCGAAGGAGTTGTGTAAGGGTTCCGGCGAAACTCGGCCAGCAGTGCATCCACCTTGCGCTGCTCGGCGGGGCTGAACTTGACTTCGTGCCGGGGCAGCCGGATGGTAGTCTCCTCCTCGACCAGTTTCCCCTCCCTCGCCGCCAGGCTCACCACCTCGTTGAAGAGCTTGCTCGCCAGCCGGGAGCGGCTCTTGAGTTCTTCGCGGGACATCCCCTTACGAAGAGGGTATTGTTGGTGATAGTCTTTCAGGACGGCGCTCAGTCTTTCGATGAGGCTCTGCCAACCCGATTTGGAGATGAGGTATTGGCTGCTGGAAGCCGGCTGCTGGATAGTCTTCGGTTGCTTGCTGCTCAAAGCGATGATTTGTCCCGCGGACAGCAGGGCGTTCAACGCTTTGGCCGCCTCTTCGGTGGGAAGCCCGCAACGTTTGACCAATTCCCTGGCCTCACACGGCTGCTGGCTTTCCAACGATTGCAGCAGCACCTCTTCGGGGCTGCCGTGAGCCATGGTCTCCAGACGGGTGATGACCTCGGGGCGGAAGCGCCGGTAGCGCCGCTGAGGATGGACATTGACCACCACCCCACCGCCGATGGTCGCCCCCGGTGAAGGTTGACGGACGATGAAGCGGTCGTTTTTGACCAGCACGGCCGGTGAGGCCAGGCGCAGTTGGGCCCAGCCCGTCTCGCCGGGGCGCAAGACCTCCTGGTCGAGGAGGCGCACGTGAGCCTGGATCTCAGCCGCGCCGCTGAAGAACTCCAGGGCCGTGTTGTGCTTGAGGGGTTTGGGGGCATCGGCCAGGTATTGCAAACGCACGTCAATGAGCCTGGTCGGCCTCAGTGTGCCCGGCAAGGTCACCACATCGCCTCTCTTCAACTGGTCGGTACTCACCCCGCCCAAATT
>JAOZOT010000070.1:5785-12103 GCA_029933115.1 Anaerolineae bacterium
AGCCACTCCTCATCTTCAACCAGGTCCGTCTTGGTGATGGCCACTACCCCGCCCCTCACTTGCAGGAGGTCAACGATGGCCAGGTGCTCGCGCGTCTGGGGCATGACCCCCTCGTCGGCGGCCACCACGAAGAGAGCGGCGTCAATGCCGCCCACACCGGCCAGCATGTTCTTGATAAAGTCCTTGTGACCGGGTACGTCAACGATGCCGACCTGCTCCCCGCTGGGTAAAGTCAGCCAGGCGAAGCCCAGGTCAATAGTCATCTCCCGTTCCTTCTCCTCCTTGAGTCGGTCCGGGTCAATACCTGTCAGGGCCTCGACCAAAGTGGATTTACCGTGGTCAACGTGTCCGGCCGTACCGATAACGCGCACGTTGCAACTCCTTGTTCCAAGAGGCGTTCGTAGTGGGGGCTTTAGCCGCTTGGGGAGCGACTGAAGTCGTTACTACGAACGCGCACACTGCAACTCTAATCCCGCTTGAACTTGCTGTAATCCTGCTGCTGGTTGTGTGCAAGTATCTTACGAAGTTACACCCAACTTTCACACAATGCACTGTATACAGATTGAGCCTGTTTCAGTAGTTCCACCACGTCAGGAAACACGCTGTGCGTTACAACTCGCTTGTGGACGATTATGGCGTTGTGCAACCTGCGTCTAGCGCTATCGAATTCAATAAGAGAATTAATGATCTTCTGATCCTTCGAGCTCTGCACTACTCGCGGTGTTAAGACATCTCGAATTTGGTCGAGATCCCACTTGATCGCTTCATAAAACTCTACGGCAAGATCAGATGTGGACTTCTCCGCACTCACCGCACTTGGAAGCTGGCGCAGTTGGGATGCCAGATTTGCCATTCCAGTTATAGTGGCAGGATTGGGGTGATCCCGCCCTTCGATTATCGGCGTCATCGGGCGATGATCTTTTACGGGGAAGTAGATAAACATCTCGGTTACCAGATCGCACAAGTGAGCCGCAATTGCTTCATAGGTAAGATTGCGAACTCTGGCCCATTGCTGTTCTTTTTGGTGATCTACATATCTATCTACGATTCGCAAAGCAATAACGATACCAGCGAAAATTCCTGCTGTCTCAGCGAGCAGATTTCCGAAGAAACCTATTGTGTCAATGTAGAGACCAATTGCAGTGACCATCACGACAAGCATGATGCTTACCGGTATTAACCACCTTCCAAATGGCTTAGAAACAGATGGCTTCATTTGCGTATCACCTTTGGTGTATCGAGGCACTATATGCCACGCGGCCTAACGGGGCGTGAGATAAGCCGCCCCCCCAAGGTGCGGAGAAGCCGAAGGCTTCGACGCGCCGCAGAGGGCAAGGCGAAGCCGCGGCCGCGAGCGCAGCGAGATGCGAGCACAGCGAGCGTCTCGCCTAACCACTGATTAACGGAACCAGCGCCAAACCTCACAAGGCGGGCCACAGTCGTTGGCAGCGGCCCGCCTTGCTGGTTGTGCAAAATAAAACAACGCGATATTCGGCGTGCTCGCCGAACGGTTGCCATCATTGTACGACGGAGCAGGAGAAATGTCAAGCGAACGGATGCTTGTTCTCAGTCCCGCTTGAACTTGCTGTAATCCGGTTGCCGATAGCGTGATACACCAATGCCCTCGATGTCTATCAAAGCTTTGACCTTCAGGGGCAGACCGAAGAGGTTGATAAAGCCCTCGGCGTCCTGCTGGTCGTAGACGTCCATCTGGCCAAAGGAGGCATAATCCTCGCGGTAGAGGCTGTAAGGCGACTTGCGGCTGGCCACGATGCAGTTGCCTTTGTACAGCTTGAGCCGCACCGTGCCCGTCACCGTCTCCTGGGTCTTGGCCACAAATGCGTCCAAAGCCTCCCGCAGGGGAGTGAACCACTGGCCGTAGTAGACCAACTCGGCGTAGCGCTGGGCGACCAGGTCCTTGTAGTGCAGGGTCTCCCGGTCCAGGCAGATGCTCTCCAGTTCCCGGTGAGCAGTGTAAAGGATGGTGCCGCCCGGCGTCTCGTACACCCCCCGCGACTTCATGCCCACCAGCCGGTTCTCCACCAGATCACAGCGGCCAATGCCGTGTCTGCCGCCGATCTCGTTGAGCTTGGTGACCAGTTCCACCGGTCCATAAGCCACCCCATCAATGCGCTTGGGTACCCCTTCTTTGAAGTCAATCTCGATGTATTGGGGCTCGTCAGGGGCGTCTTCGGGATCCACAGTCAGGACGTACATTTCCTTCTCAGGTTCGTTCCAGGGATTCTCCAGCAGGCCGCCCTCGTGGCTGAGGTGCCATAAGTTGCGGTCGCGGCTGTAGATGGATTTCTCCGTAGCGGCCACGGGTACGTTGTGCTCGGCAGCGTACTTGAGGGCGTCCTCCCGCGAACGGATGTCCCACTCCCGCCAGGGGGCAATGACCTTCAGCCGGGGGTTGAGGGCCTTGTAGGTCAGCTCAAAGCGCACCTGGTCGTTGCCCTTGCCGGTGCAGCCGTGGGCAACAGCGTCGGCTCCTTCCAGTTCTGCGATTTCCACCTGCCGTTTGGCGGTAAGAGGGCGGGCGAAAGAGGTGCCCAGCAGGTATTTGCGCTCGTAGATGGCTCCGGCCATCATGGTGGGAAAGATATACTCTGTGATGAATTCTTCACGCAGGTCTTCGATATAGACTTTGCTGGCCCCGCCGGCCAAAGCTTTCTCTTCCAGCCCTTCCAGTTCTTCGCCCTGTCCCAGGTTGGCCGTGAAGGTGATGACCTCGCAGTCATAGTTCTCCTTGAGCCAGGGCACGATGATGGAAGTATCCAGGCCGCCGGAGTAGGCCAGGACCACTTTTTCAACTTTGCCTTCTGACGCCATTCGTTTATCCTCCTTAATCATCTGCGAGAGTGTATCGAACGAATGCGCTCCTGTAGCTCACGCCTTCGGCAGCAGTGCATTCCCCAAGTACGATGCTGTCAAACTACAATTGACCGGAAAAGATGGCCGGCAATTCGCCGCCTGTGTTCGGCACCCAGGGGCTCACCGCAGCATAGACGATTTGCAGGATGCGGTCGAATATACTCGCCAAGTTGGACTCGAGAAGCCCTTGGAACATAAAGACCCGCACCCCGTCGTAAGCCAACCAGGGCACCGCGAGCGAGTAACGCAGCAGAGCCAGCACCAGGCTGATCCAGACACAAGCGGAGATGAGAGCGAAGGCCATCCCACCCAAGAGGTTCAGCGGCGCTAGAATAAAACGTTGGACGGTTTTGGCCATTGCTTCTGTCATGCCCCCTCTCGGCTTCTTGCGCTTGCGTTCCTCCGGCGGAGTCACAAAGATCGAGCGCACCATAGCACTGACGATATTCGACACGAGTATGAACAGAAAGAGAAAGGCTACGGTTTCCCGCCCGCTCTGTGAGATATTGGGCATCAGTTTGCCGACGAGGATGGCAAGGTTGGGGTAAAACCATAGAGAGGCCACGATAGCTACATAGAGGCCCAGCAGACCGATGAATTGTCGCACTGCCCCTCGAAACATCCCCCACAGCATCGCTCCGATCACAATGAGAAACACCAAAGGATCAACCCAACTCATTTTGCGAGCTCCTTTCCTTGGGCAGCAAATTTTCCAAGCTGGTCGCCCTCCCGCAGGCTATGGCCGAACGGTATCAGGAACCTAACCCACGGGAGGGTCCAGTCCCCCGGATTTTATTTGAGAATGCTCTGTTTTGGCGGGTCAGGCTCGTAACTCTGCCCCCAGCTCTTCTGCCAACTGCTGCAAGATGCGTTCCCGCACCTGGGTGACTTCGTCGGCTCCCAGGGTGTGATCCCAACCTTGATAAGTCAGGGCGTAGGCCAGGCTCTTTTTGCCGGCGGGGACCTGCCCACCGCGCCAGACGTCGAAAAGGGTCACCTGGGTCAGGAGTTCACCTCCGGCCCGGGCGATCACCTCTTGTACCCTTTGAGCCGGCACTTCCTCGGCGACGACGATAGCCAAGTCTTCGGCCACAGGCGGGAAGCGCGAGATAGGCTGCATGGGACGCACGGCCTGAGCCTGCGCCAAAAGTGCCTCCAGGTCGAACTCGGCCAGGCAAACAGGCCGGTCTGGCAGGTCGAAAGCCTCCCGCACCAGAGGGTGCACCTCGCCCAGGATAGCTGAGGGCTCGTCGTTGCTGGCAGGCAGGTGTAGCTCCGCCGTCCGGCCCGGGTGGAAAGTGGGGTGTGCCGTCGGTGCAAAGGTGTATTCGGCGATGCCCAGGCGGGTCAGCAGGGTCTCGACCACGCCTTTGAGGTCGAAGAAGTCCATCGGTTCCGCCGAGGCTGCCAGCCACGAGCGGGGCATCCGGGGCCCGCTCATGACGATCCCCAGGCGTCGTGGCTCGTCGGGCAGAGGCTCACCTTCCTTCGGCAGGTAGACCTGGCCAACCTCGAAGATGGCCACCCGATCGGTGAACCGCAGGTTGTCGCGCAGGGTCTCCAGGAGGTTGTTCATCAGAGTGCGGCGCATGTATTCCCGCTCGCCGGTGAGGGGGTTGGCCAGCCGGATATAGTTCTCCTCCCGCAGTTCCGCTTCGTCCAGGCCCAACTTGCCCACGCTCTCCAGGTTGGTCAGCGAGTAGGTGATGACCTCCGTCAGCCCGCAGCCGGTCAGGATGTCACGCACCCGCTCTTCCCCTTCCAGAGCGAGGTTCTGACGCTGGGGTGGCAGCTCATCGCTCATCAGGGTGGTGGGGATCCTGTCGTAGCCATAGACGCGGGCGATTTCCTCGATGAGGTCGGCGGGGAGTTCCACGTCCAGGCGGTGGTCGGGCACGGTGACGAGTAGACGAGCCTCATCGCCTTCCACCGTCCGAACTTTAAACTCCAGAGATTCGAGAATTCGCACAATCTCATCGCGTTCAATGGCAATGCCCATGATCCGTTCCACTTCGGCCGGGGTAATCTCTACAGTCACCGTCTTCTGGGGGACGGGGTAGGCGTCGGCGATGCCCTGGGCGATGACACCTCCCGCCAACTGGCGCATCAGTTCTGTGGCCCGCGTGACGGCGGGGATGGTCAGGCTGGCCGGGATCCCCTTGCCGAAACGGAGGCTGGCCTCGCTGGGCAGCTTCAGAGCCTGGGAGGTGCGGCGGTTCGAGACGTTATCAAAGTTGGCGGACTCTAGCAGGATGTCCGTCGTCTCCACCGTCACCTCGCTCTCAAAGCCACCCATCACCCCGGCGATAGCAACGGGGCCTCCGGGGTCGGTGATGAGCAGCATGTCGGGGGTGAGGGCGCGCTCGACCTCGTCCAAGGTGGTGATGCTCTCCCCCGGTTGTGCCCGGCGGACGATGATCACCGGTGGGCCGTCGTCGGTACGTCCCCGCAGCTTATTGTAGTCAAAGGCGTGGAGGGGTTGGCCCCACTCCAGCATGACGTAGTTGGTGATGTCCACGATGTTGTTGATGGGGCGCATCCCGGCCAAGGTCAGCCGCCGCTGCATCCAGTAGGGTGAGGGGCCGACCTTTATCCCTCTGATGAGGGTCGCCGAGTAGCGGGAGCAAAGGTCGGGGTCGGCGATTTCGATTTCGACTTGGCCCTCGATGGGCGGACCTTCGGCCAGCATTCGCGGCTCTTCCAGCCGCAACTGCTGTCCTGTCAGGGCAGCCACCTCCCGCGCCACGCCGATGATGGACAGGCACCGCGCCAGGTTGGGCGTCAGGTCCAGGTCGAGGACGATGTCGTGGGTGGGGATGCTGGATAGGTCCAGGTAGTCTGCTAGAGGCACGCCCACCGGTGCGTCGAGAGGCAGGAGCAGAACCTCTTCGTGGGAATCCCGCAGGCCAAGCTCCTTCTCCGAGCAAACCATGGCCTCGGACCGTATTCCACGGATTTTGCCCGGCTTGAGGGTACGGAGCTTCCAGCCCTCCACATGGCCGTCGTAGAGTCGGGCTCCGCGCCGGGCGAAGGGGGCCTTCAGGCCCGCATCGCCCACTTTGATGTTGGGCGCGCCGGTGACCACCGTCTCAGGCTCGTCGCCTCCATAGTCCACTACGGCCAAGGTCAGGCGGTCAGCGTTAGGATGGGGACGCACTTCCACTATTTCTCCCACGACGATTTTCTCCGGATCCCAGGCTGGCCGGTCCTCGGGCACCTGGATGTGTTCGATGGCAGTTACCTCCAACCCGGCCAGAGTCATCCGCTCGGCCAGTTCTTCTATCGGCAGTGTAATGTCAACGTATTCTTTCAGCCAACTAAGGGGTACTCTCATGGTTGTTTCTCCTGTGGAGTGGATGGGTTAATGAGTCAATGGGTCAATGAGTCAATGGGTCAATAGGGCAATAAGGTAACGAGACAACGGGTCAATGAGATCATGAGTCG
>JAOZOT010000473.1 GCA_029933115.1 Anaerolineae bacterium
AATTTTCAGACACGCTCTGAGCTGAATTTGCGTAACTTTTGGCTTGCGGCGGTGTTGAAATCTTTAGAAACGGCTCAGCCAGAATATTACCAGTGATGTGAGCTATTGTCAAGTTGTTGATTGAGCCACCCTTCCCGAAAGTTTCCGAGCACGGTGAAATGTGGGTGACCGCCAAAGGTACAGGAGAGGAGAAATTGACCGTCGCTGGAGAAAGGGGGTTTTGACTATATTGGCATTGGCTGGTAAAATATGAGAAATGACCTTTTCTCACAACAAGCCCAAGAGAAGGAGGTGAAACAGTTGGACCGAGAAGAGATATTCGCAAAGGTGAAAGAGCTCATTGTTGAGCAGTTGGGCGTTGACGAGGACAAAGTCACGCTCGAAGCTAATTTTCGGGAAGACCTGGAGGCCGATTCTCTGGACCTGGTAGAGTTGATCATGGCCTTCGAGGAAGAGTTTGGTGGCGAAATCTCCGACGAGGAAGCCCAGGAGATAACCACGGTTGGCCAGGCGGTGGATTACCTGGTGAAACACCTCGGGGAGGGGTGATTCACAGCGGGAATCCCAGTTCGTCATTCAAACAGAACTAGTGATGCAGGATACCAACCGGTATCCTGTGTCTTTTAGTGGTGGGAGGTTCTATGGTAATTGTTGATTTTCAGCGGTGTGGCTATTGCGGTGGCTGTGTCAGCCTCTGCCCGGTGGGAGCCATCGAGCTGGTCGAGACACGGCCGGTCATTGACCAGACTTGCATGGACTGTGGTTTGTGTTTGGGTGCGTGTCCGCTGGGGGCGCTGAGCCTGGAGGGGCAAGAGGCGGAGCGTGGTCGTCAGGGGTTGGCTTTGCGGCGGCGCTACGACGTGGTCGTGGTAGGTGCAGGGCCGGCCGGCTCCACGGCAGCGCGCCGGGCAGCAGAGTTGGGCCTCTCGGTGCTCCTTTTGGAAAAGCGCCAGGAGATTGGCTCTCCCGTGCGCTGCGCCGAGGGCGTGGGCCACGAGTTGCTGGCGCCTTTCATCGAGCCCGATGAGCGCTGGATCTCAGCCACGGTAGACAAGGCCCAGTTCACCGTCATGAGCGGAGACAAGGTCGAGACGAAGCGGGCTGAGGGAGGGAGGGGCTACGTGCTGGAACGGCGGGTCTTTGACCGCGTCCTGGCCGAGAAGGCGGTTGAGGCCGGAGCGCAACTGGCGGTCAAGACAGCAGCCAGGGGCCTTCTGATTGAGGATGGAGTGGTGCGGGGTGTCATCGTTGGAGGGCAGAGCGGTGTAGAAGTGGAAGCGTCCGTGGTCATCGGCGCCGACGGGGTAGAATCGCGGGTAGGGATGTGGGCGGGCCTGGACACGACTTTGCCCCAGAAAGATGCCATGGCCTGTGCTCAGTTTCTGCTTGCGGGTATTGACATTGACCCTACTTGTTGCTACTACTACATCTCTCAGGAACTGGCCCCTGGCGGCTACGCCTGGGTCTTCCCCAAGGGCGCGGGCAAAGCCAACGTGGGGTTGGGGGTCCAGGCGGACATGGCTGCCAGGCCGGCCCTGGATTATCTGACGCGTTTCATCGAGGGCCAGCCCCATCTGGCCCAGGGCAGCCCGGTGACCCTGGTGGTGGGAGGTGTGCCGGTGGCCTTGCCACCGGCCCGGTTGGTGACCGACGGTTGCCTGTTGATAGGCGACGCCGCCCGTCAGGTAGACCCTTTGACCGGAGGGGGCATCACCAATGCCATGACCGCCGGACAGTACGCGGCCGAGGCAGCGGCCCGGGCTATTGAAGCCGGTGACACTTCAGCGGCAAAGTTGGCAGAGTACGAGGAACGCTGGGCGGCCACTCTGGGGCGCAAGATGGCCCGCAACTATCGCCTGAAGGAACGCTTTGGGCCTGCCCGGCGTGCCTCCAGAGACTTTGTCAGGATCTTCGCTGTGGCGGCAGCGGGTGCATAGTTCATATACTTTTGGCTGTGGCCTCGACTACCTTGGCCTTGGTTATCCGCATCAGGTCCTTTACACTCAATTTCAGGTTAATGCCTCGGCGGCCGGCGCTGACCAGGACGTGGGAGAGTTCCGTGGCTGCCCGGTCTATGTACACGTCAAAGCTGCGGTTGGTCAGCGCCAGGGCCGAAATGCCTCCCACCTGCAACCCTGTCAGCGACTCGGCTTCTTTGTAGGAGGCCATGCGCAGTTTCTTCTCTCCTATGGCACGGGCCAACCGCTTGAGGTCCAGCTCCCGGTCGCCGGCCACCAGCACCAGCAGAGGTTTGCCCTGTTGGCGCACCACCACCAGGGTCTTGTAGACCTGGTGAGCGGGCAGGCCCAGCGCTTCGGCCACCCCGTCGGCCGAGTGGATGTCGGGGTCAAAGGTGTAGGTCTCGAAGGGGATTTTGCGGGCTTCCAGCATTCGCATGGTGTTGGTCTTTTCCGTCACAGTTACCTCCGACTTTCTTTCACCACCTCCCCCCACCGATCCGCTGCACGAGGCCGCCCAGCCAAGGTCGCTCCAGGTCTATGGCTCCCTCGGTGCACAGTTCGTGACAGCAATAGCAGCGGATGCACCGGCTGTAGTCAATCACCGCCAGACCGTCCACAATGGCGATGGCCTGCTGGGGGCAGCCGGTCACACAATCGCCACAGGCCACGCAGCGACCGCGCTTAGGCACCGGCTTGAGGGTAAAGTGAGCGGTGATGAGGGGGCCAAGGTGCCTGGTGAGAAAAGGATTGAGCAGGGTGGCGCCCTCGCGTGGGCCGGCCGAGGGCGGCCGAAATTCGGGCACGAAAACCTCGGACACAGAAGCTCCCAGCGTGGCCACATCGTCCACGCGGCCTGTCCACCATCCGCGAGCCGCCGCCTCCCGCAGGGTGGGCACCTTGAGCGGATCGAGGCCCACGATGCTCGTGGCCACGGCGTCCAGGGCCACGCTGTCACGGCTGGCCAGGATCACCCCCACGTTTCGCAGTGACCCGGTGGAAGGGCCATCGCCTTCCATGCCTACGACGGCGTCCATCAGCACCAGAGCGGGCTTGACCAGGGAGATGATGTCCAGAAGCATCAACGCGAAATTGGTCACGTTGCGCATCCGGGCGTGGAAGACGGCTTTGGCGATGCCGGGCACCACCCCGAAGAGGACCTTGGTCGCCCCGGTGAAGGTGGTCAGGACGTGGGTCTTGAGCTTGGGCACGGAG
>JAOZOT010000474.1 GCA_029933115.1 Anaerolineae bacterium
CTAAAAGCGGGCTATGGGTCTGCTCAAATTGAGAGTTCTTCGAGCAGCACCCTGGCCTCTTGCAAGTCAGGTGTATCAAACCCTTCGGTGAACCAGCCGTAAATCTCTGCGAGCATCTGGCGCGCCTCGTCAATCCTGCCTTGCTCTTGCCACAGGCGCGCCAAGCTCGTCGTCGCCCGCAGTTCCCACGACTTTGCCTGCTGGCGGCGGGCCACCTCAATGGCTTTGTGCAGGCTGGTTTCGGCTTCAGCATCATCACCCTGCACAAGTAGCAGCTCTGCCTGCAGGCGATAGAGTTCTGCTTCCCAGTGGCGCTCGCCCGTCTCTTCCACCAGGGCGAACGCCTCGGCCAGAACCTCCCCCTCCGAATAGCGGCGGGGGATGGACCGGAGCCGGAGCGACGGCGAGGGCGTGGGGGTGCCCCCCACTTCCCCCTATTTCTCCTTGATGATCCGAAACCGGTCAAAATCCCTGGCCACCACCGTGTTGGGGAAAATAGGCTCGGCCTCGGCCAGAACCTCCCGCTCCGAATAGCGGCGCGAAATGTGAGTCAAAAAGAGCTGCTTGACGCCCGCCTGGCAGGCCAGAGTGGCCGCCTGAGCCGCAGTCAGATGCCCGAATCGCCGGGCCAGATCAGCCTCTACCTCCAGATAAGTAGCCTCGATGACCACTGCATCGGCCCCTCTGCACACTTCCACCAAATCATCTGTGCGACCGGCGTCACCCACGTAAATGAGAGACGCACCGGGCACCGGCTCTCCCAACACCTGGTCGGGGTGCACCACCGTGCCGTCGGCCAAGGTGATGGACTCTCCCCGCACCAGACGACCGCGCTCCGGCCCGGCCGGCACCCCCAAAGCCTCGGCCTTCTCCACCAGAAAGGGCCGCCTCGCTTTCTCACGAAAGGCGTAACCGAAACAACCCGGCCCCCGATGGCTGACCGGGAAGGCACTGAGTTCGAAAGTGTCGTCCTCCATAAGCACACCCGGCTCCACATCAAAGAACTCGATTTTCATCGGCGGTTTGGCTCCTCGCAATACCACCTTGAAAATCAAATCCTCCACCCGATCCAGAGCCCACTTGCCGCCGTAGATCTCCAGCTTCTCGATAGTCTCCCAACGGCTGAAAGTGGAAACCAGCCCCCCCAAACCCAAGATGTGATCCAGGTGACCGTGGGTCAGCAGAATCTTGTCCAGCCGCTTGAAGCCCAGGCCGCTCTTCAGGAGTTGGCGCTGGGTCCCTTCTCCGCAGTCAATGAGGAAGCGATATTCTTTATGTAAAACCATGCTGGCCGTCAGCCCCCGTCTCACCGAAGGGGCCGAGGCCGAAGTGCCCAGGAAGACGAGTTCAAACATTATCCCAAAGACTCCGCTACTTTTAGCGCTTCCTCCACCGAAATTGCCCCTGCAATGGAAATGTTCACTCCATTCTCACTCCAGGCCAAGAAAATGCCTCCCTGGGCCTCGTCGGCGATGAGGGTAGCTTCCGTGCCCCGCAAGGCTATCCTCTGGGCGGTGCCTGTCTGGGGCACCTGAGCAATGGCCTCACTACGGCTCTGAACTATGGTGAAAGGAGCAGGACCATCGTAGTTAAAAGCAATTGCTTCGTCCAACTGGAAGACGTTGACCAAGGTCACTCCTTCGGGTAGATAAGCAGGCACCAAAAGAGGAAATCCGGCCCGCGCCCTGGCTTCCTCCAAAGTGAGGGCCTGGGACTTTGCACCGGCGGCGTGTTGCGTGTCGTGTGTTACGAGTTGGGCATCGGCCGGTGTCTCAAAAACAAAGATGTCGTCAGACAGGCCGGTGTTCAACTCCAGGCTGCGGGCCACAAGAGTGCCTTTACCCAGAGTCTGACCGGTGTACTCAACCTTGAGCGGCACCCAATATTCTTTGCTGATCCAGAGCAGGGCTCGACCGCCGTCAAGATAGGGCATTTCCAGTTTGTAGCCCTCACCGGCAGGCATCTTCTCCGTCCCCAGCAGTTTCACTTGCCCGACATCGGCCGTGCGGAGCAACTCATCAATGGACTCCATCACATCTTGGACCAGGGGCAACCTGACCGAGTCGGGCTCCCCGGCCGTCACCTCGTGGCGGCTGGCGTTATAGAGCCAGGCCTGAGTGCCGTCGCTGACGAGGGTCATCCCTCTGAACTCAACGCTGGCCGCCTCCAGCACCTCGGCTCGCAACTTGTCAGGCGGCTTCCGCCATATCTCCACCACCAACTGATCCTGTATCACCCCCACATCCAGGGTCAACTCCCAGGTGGCGTGGATGTCAACCGCGCCCTCCCAGGTCTCCCTCACCTTGCTCATGATCTCACCGGCGGTGATGGACTCCTCGGGGCCACACCCCAGGAGCAGCAGGATGATGACAAAGGCCAACATGCTCAGGGAAGAAAATCTTCTCATTTAACGGTCCCTTTGATTCCCAAAAACGCACGCGCAAGACGACGCACGGTTTTGGCAATCTCCACCGCCTCACGTGCATCGTCGGGCGTCGGATCATCACCAGGGTAGCGGACGCGCACGGCATAGTCAGAGAGTGTATTGAGCTGCTTGGGTTCTATCGCCAAAAACACGCCCGCTTTTTCACACAGATTGCTCAACCAAAGCAGATCATGCACTTTGGCAAACGCCACGCCTTTAGAAACGAGGATAGCCTTCAGGTATTTCTCTGCGCACTGTTGCGCATGAAAGCAAGCACCATACGTGAGGGGTTTCTTCCGACGCAGGGCCGAACGAGCCATCAAGTAATCTTCTTCTGCACGTTCTACCCACGAAAGGGGATCATTTACCTCGCTCATACAACACCCTGCCATGTGTAATAATCTCACGGATGAAAAAGTCGCCCCTTGCCAGCGCACGCTCAATCTCTTGAGGTGTCCTGACCAAGATGTCCACCGGAAAGGGACGCGGTAATAAAAGGCGGGAGACAGCCCAAGATCGCTCTTTGCTTGGCGCATCTGTCTCCATAATCACCAACAGATCCACATCGCTGTCAGGAGTGGGCGTACCATGGGCATACGATCCGAAAAGAATAATTTTTTCGGGTTGAAGTTCCTCGACAATGCGTTCAACTGCTGCCGGCAACGTTTCAGAGACTTGCCGCTCGCAGCCTAGCGGAACAGTTGACACAAGTTGATCCATTTATACTAACCGCACGCTGAATTTTC
>JAOZOT010000475.1:0-1863 GCA_029933115.1 Anaerolineae bacterium
AAGGATACGAGGTCCTCACCGCAGCCTGGGGAGGCGATGCTCTGGAGATTTGCCAAAAGACGCTACCGGACCTGATCATCCAAGACATCAGACTGCCGGACATTGACGGCTATGAGATTTGCAGACGGCTGCGTGACAACCTGCGCACCAGTCAAATCCCTTTCATCTTCCTAACCGAAAAAAGGGAGAGAGAGGATAAGATAGCCGGCTTGAAGCTAGGAGCCGTTGACTATATCACCAAACCCTTCGATGTTCAAGAGCTCCGACTGAGAGTCCGCAATGCACTACGTCGAGCCGGGTACGAGAGCCTGGTTAACCCTATCACCAGCCTACCTGGCGGCAGACTGGTCGAAGAGCAGTTAGACCTCTTGCTGGAAAAAAGCGAGTGGGCTATCTTGAGCATTAGCGTCAACGAGCTAGAGGCATTCAATGAAGCCTACGGCTTTGTGGCCGGAGATGATGTGCTACGAGCTGTGGGCTTGATCCTGAACAACGCCGTCGAAGAGGTAGGAACCCTCGAAGATTTTGTAGGACATCCTGGAGGAGCCAGTTTTATCATCATCACCGTGCCGGCCAAGGTGGAGGAACTGAGAGATAAAGTTGTGACTCGCCTGATGAGAGCGATCAATTACTTCTACCCTATCAAGGATCGTGAATTGGCTCAGAGGCATGACGAGGCAGGAGAGGACAAGTTGGTGCCACTGATGTCCATATCAGTCAGCATAGTCACCAGCAAAGACGCCCCCTTTACCAAAGTGCAGCAGATCAGAGAAGCGCTCACTAAAGCAAAACAGGTCAACTATCAACCATCATAGGAGAACCTTCTCCAGTTCACGACTGGCAGGTTCCCCTTGATATTTGGGTGATACATACGCCATGACGGACAAAAGCAAGATATTGATTGTCGAAGATGACGCCGATACCTCTGACATGCTACGCGAGTACTTCAACTTGCGGGGATACGAGGTCCTGACGGCGGCATGGGGTAGTGATGCCTTGGAACTCTGCCGGCGAATTCCCCCCGATTTGATCATCCTAGACATCCGATTACCGGACATCAATGGATATGACATCTGCCAGGAGCTACGCAGCAACCTGCAGACCAGGCGTATACCTATTATTTTCCTCACCCACCAAGATGGTCGCGAAGATGTAATCACCGGCCTGAAACTCGGGGCCGTGGATTATATGACCAAACCCTTTGACATAGAAGAACTGGGGCTCCGTGTCCATAACGCCTTGCAACGAGCAAGCTATCAGAACCTGGTTAGCCCTATCACAGAGTTACCGGCCGACCACTTTTTGGAAGAGCAACTGAAGCCGCTGCTGGAGAGAGAAAGATGGGCCGTTTTATACCTTGGCATCAATGACCTCGCTTTCTTCAGCAAAGTCTACGGCTTTGAGACTATAGATGATGCCTTACGGTCCATCACGCTGGTTCTAGATACCGTGGTGAAAGAAGTGGGTACTATCAGCGACTTTGCGGGCTACCTGGGGGAAGGCAACTTTATTGTGGTTACCACCCCCGAAAGGGTACAAAGGATTAAAGAAGAGATCGTAGCCCGCCTGGGAAGGGAGAGTGATGAATCTTATCGCTTTGGAGACAAAAGAGTGGACTTTGTGAGGCCGGATGATACGGCGAGGATGAGCCAACAAAACCCATTAATATCTATATCAGTCGGAGTAGTCACTAACGAAAAGGCCATCCTCACCGAGGGAAGGCCGTCAGCTCGGTGAGGCGACCAAAATACACCGGCCACTGAAAGTGCGACGCACTTGCGAATGCGTCGCACTTTGCCTTATAGGCCGGTTCAAAGGGGCGATGTACTTTGGTATAGTCGCCACGCCCGCCCACCAAAAGCA
>JAOZOT010000475.1:1963-3161 GCA_029933115.1 Anaerolineae bacterium
CCCGTCCCACCCTCACCCACCAAAAGCAGGAGAGCCGGGGACGCCCAACCCCGGCTCTCATTTAAAAAAGGAGGAGAAGAAGAGATTATTGGACGGCATGGCTTCTTATGACCTTACATTGAAAAGACATTCTGCCCTCGCAGACGCTAGACCATGTAAGGATGCCCCTCTAAGAACCATGCCTTTCGCCTATATCATACCACTGCTCCACATTTGTTGCTAGACGCCTACCCTACGTCTACCCTACGAAAAATCTACTCTGGCGTGAAAAAAACGTGAACTTGCTACACAAAAGAGCCGTGATCCGAAGGTCGCTTTATTGTGCCAATATCCTCTGCCCCTCTGTCAACCCCTCTATAATCTCTGTCTCGTTCTCATTGGAGAGCCCTGTCACCACCTCGACCTCCCGAATCTCTCTCCCATCTACAACTTTCACCACCTTTCTCCGACCGATAGGCTGAATAGCTCGATTGGGTACGAGCAGCACGTCCTCTTTCTCCAAAGTGATAATCTTCAAATTGGCCCCCATACCCAGGCGCAGGGCTAGGCCCTCAGCGTCAAACTCGACCACAGCCTCGTAGACCGTGCTGCCCCGTTGGGGTGAGGCAGCAGGAGCAAGGCTCACAATAGTGCCGGACAAGGTCTGCCCCGGATAGGCATCCAACCGGATTTCCACTTTCTGGCCAGGGGTGACCTCGGCCACGTCAATCTCGTCAATTTCAGCGATAATCCGCAGGGAGCTCAGATCGGCTATGACGACCACCGGCCGATAGGCAGATACCATCTCCCCCTCATCGGCTTCCACACCCACCACCGTACCCGCCCAAGGCGCAGTTAGCCGCATCTCCTTCAATTGAGCCTGAGCGCGCTCTAAAGCCAGTTGAGCCGATTCCAACTGTTTCTCCAAGGCCAAAAGCTCATCGGTTGAAGGGCCGTTGACCAGCTTCTCGTAATTTCGCCGGGCGATCTGATAATCAATAGCCGCCTGCTGGAGGGCCAGGGCCTCGGGGCTGGCCTCGGCGTTTTCTTCGTCAGCAATCTTGTCGTAGGCAGCCAGAGCCACCTGCTTGGCCAGCGCAGCCTTGCGCAGATTGGCCTGGGCAATTTCAATCTCCTCGGCGCTTGCCCCAGCCCTGGCTTTATCCAACTGGAGTTGTCGTATCTCGAGATTCAGCTCTGCCTCCCTCACCCGCCGCTC
>JAOZOT010000476.1 GCA_029933115.1 Anaerolineae bacterium
GCTCTGTCCAATTCAGCCTTCTATCTCGTTTTTAAGGTGCGGAAAACAGGCTGAGTTGACACGCTTTTGGCCCATTCCCGATTCTCCCCAGATACCAGGCCACAGCTCGTCTGACACCTTCTTCGAAGGGCACTTGAGGACGCCAGCCCAATAACCGCCCCGCCTTTGAGATATCTGTCCACGTCGTCAGCACATCGGCCAGGTGCCTGGCTTTGCTATCAATGACGGCTTTCTTTCCCAACAACCCCTCGATCAGTCCAATCACATTGGTCAGCACCACTGGTCGGTCGGAACCTAGGTTAGTTTGCGGTGCAAAACGAGCGCAACCCCAGGCCGCCAGAGACGTTCTAATTGATTGAGACCATCTTCTGGAGGCTGGAGTATGCTGCGCGACAAGTTTCCTCCTGACCCCTTGTTTACACTCATTCTCAAGCTCACGGGCATCACCATCGATCCCGAACTGATCGAGATCGACCGCATCCTGGAGGATGATGAGCTCTTCCGGCAGATCAGGCATGACCTGTCCCAACGGCACCCCAAAACGCCGGTCACCGGACGCAACTCCACCCCGGTGGAAGTGATCTTGCGCATGCTGGCTCTCAAGCACCTGTACAATTGGAGCTATGCCGACACGGTTCGCTTCGTGAGCGACAGTCTGGTGTTGCGTTGGTTCTGCCGCGTCTACCTCAACCCGGTCTGCAATGACAAGACGCTGCTGCGGTGGGCCAACCTGATCCAGCCCCAGACGTTGCGGTTATTCAACCGCCGGCTGAGCGCCATTGCCTGTGAGCTCAAACTCACCCGCGGGCGCAAGCTGCGCACCGATGGCATGGTGGTGGAGACCAACATTCATCCCCCCACAGACAGCAGTTTGCCGGCCGATGGGGTGCGGGTGATCAGTCGCCTGCTCAAACGGGCCAAGGCCCTGCTGCAGGACAAGGTCCCACCGGCTGCTGACACCTTCCGTGACCGCAACCGCTGTGCCCGCAAGGCGGCGCACCGCATCTACCAGGCCTCCCGGCGACGGGGCGAAGAGGCCAAGGCTGCTGTCCAGGAAGCCTATCGCCATCTGGTGTGCATTACCCAGGCCGGCGTTGATCAGGCCCGGCGGGTGCTGGCGGTGCTGAAGGGTCATAAGGACCAACAGGCGCAGAAGTTGAAGGCCGGCCTGGAACAGTTCATCCCCCTCGTCGAGCAGGTGATTGATCAAACCCGCCGCCGGGTCTTCCAGGGTGAGGGAGTGCCCGCCCAAGAGAAGATCGTCAGTATCTTCGAGCCGCACACCGACATCATCTGTCGTGGCAAGGCCAACAAGCCGGTCGAGTTTGGCCACAAGGTCTGGCCGGACGAAGTGGATGGCGGCATCGTCACCGATTATCGCATCCTGAAAGGCAACCCCGGCGACAAGGATCAATGGCAACCCAGCCTCGACCACCATGTGGAACTGTTTGGCCGACCGCCCTATCAGGCCGGTGGCGACCGCGGTGTCTACTCCACCGACAACGAGGCCTACGCCGAGCAGATGGGCGTCAAACGGGTGATCCTTCCCCAGCCCGGCCCCAAGTCGGAAGCCCGTCGGCAGCACGAGCGGCAACGGTGGTTCAAACGGGGGCGCCGCTTCCACGCCGGTATTGAAGGGCGCATCAGCGTGCTCATGCGCAAGCACGGGCTGGATCGTTGTCTCTACCGCGGCGAAGACGGCTTCGGACGCCGGGTCGGCTGGGGGGTCATCGCCGGCAACCTGGCCGTGATGGGAGCAGCACCGGCTGCCCTGTGACCCGTCTACCACGAGGAGGAAAAGCATGAAATGGCTACTTGCCGGATTGACGATGTGCTTGCTCATCAGCTTGTTGCTGGCAGCGGTGACCGATGGAGCCCGAAGACATTGCCTCCCCTTGCTAGCGTCCCTCGGCCAGGCAGCGAGCAGGACTCGTGGCGAAGAATGGGCCATCTTATCCTCCCAGAGTGGCAGAACTCCCCGGTTTCGCGTCCATGGTGACAACGCCAGATGGCAGTTCGGGCTCGAGAAATGGCGATGGAGGATACGCATCGCCATCTCAGGTGGATCAGACCGGATAGCAACGGCAGATATCTCCTCCAAGCCAGCGATGCCCACATCGGTGAGCGGAGATTTTCAAGGTTCAGTCAATCCCAGAGAGCAGTGCGCTCATCTGGTTAGTTTTGCACCACAAACTAGGTTAATGATCTCATATTTTGGATTTCGAATTTCGGATGCTTCGACCTGGCTCAGCACGAGTTGCAGATTGCAGACCTATCCTGAGCGTAGCCGAAGGATTGCGGCCATCGCGCAGGGAGCGCAGCCAGTGACGGCCCTGGCAGATGAAGCCGGGCAACGGCAGGCCGTGGCGCTTCCAAGGCCATCAACTCGGATAATAACGTCGTCGGCCGGGATCGGTTCGCGGTCACTACTGTCACCAAGGTTCGATGGAGGGGACAACACTCTGTCACTCATAACGCTCACCAAACTCTTCTCGCGCCGGATAGAGGGGCATTTCTGCCTCGATGTCTATGACGATGCCCTCCAGCCGGATGGCTTCAAGAATGAGGAGAAACCTCGTCCATTTGCCAGCGGCGTTCTCCGCATGGGATGGGCTCAAGGCGGGTATCCAGCCGGGCTGTCAACATCCAGAGCTGCTCCTCCTGTTTCCAGGTCAAGGTCTCAAAGTCGGCCGAAATTACCAAAAAGTCAATATCACTTGCCGGAGAAACCAGGGGAGTTTGGGGCATCTCGTACCGTACTTACTCAGACGCTGGCCTCCACACTTTGATTTCAACAACTCGATTGAAGTCCCTGTCATTTGTCACCAGATCAGTAATGCCTTCTCTTTGCATCACTGCTAGATGTTAAGACGTTGGCCCATTGGCCATAGCCGGGATGCTCGGTCACTGCATACAGCAAAACGTTCGTGTCCAAGAACACGCGACGCCCAGTGGGGATAGACGGCATCACCCTCCCTCCGGCAGGTAGAGTTCCTCATTGGCGACCAATTCATCTACGATGTCAGGGGCTAGTCTGAGCCGTTTCCTCTCCACGATGGGGGTCACAATCAGTCTCCCCTCCTCCACTCGCAGTTCCACCTCTGCACCAGTTTCTAGCCTCAAATACTGCCAGATTTCCTGTGAAAGGCCAGAACAC
>JAOZOT010000477.1 GCA_029933115.1 Anaerolineae bacterium
ACCGAGTGGGCATCAGAGCCTACGGTCAGAATCTCTCCGCCCAGTTCCCTGTACCACTTCAGCACTTCCAGGGCAGGGTAGGTCTCACGTGGGGCCTGGCGCAGGCCAGAGGTGTTGACCTCCAGACCTATTCCTCTTTCCACAGCCAATCGCAGAATTTCGCGGATCTCGGCGGCGAAGAGGGAGAGATCAAAAGGGCCATAGTATAGCACCCCATAACGCTTGGCCAAATCGAGGTGGCCGATAACGTCGAAGAGGCCGCTTGCCACTGCCCGGCGCACTTCGGCGAAGTAGGGCCGATAAGCCTCACGCGCTGAACGCTGTGCGAAGTAGTGCTCACACCTCCCCGCCTCTGAGATCATGGCCCACCCCTGGTCATCCTCCACCAGGTGCACCGAACCAATCACATAATCCAGCTCTTTGCCCCTCAAGAACTCTCTGATTTCCTCCTCGCGGGAAGCCTGATAGGTGACCTCCACAGCCGCCCTTATGGCCAAAGAGTCGCCGTATCTCTCGCGCTGAACCTCAATCTGGCGGCGGAAGAGAGCGTAGTCGAAGAAACCATAGCTGCGGTCACGGGGGTCGAAATCAGCGTGTTCGCAAAAGCCGAGTTCTATGACCCCCTGGTTGGCGGCGCGGTGACAATACTGGGCAATGGTCGAAATGCCGTCGGCGGAGCAGGTGGAATGGAGATGATAATCGAGCAAGATGATTCTGCTTCGTACAACTGGCGGTGGATCCTCATCCACCGCGAGCACAAGGTAAACAGTTACCGGCCAAATAAGGGCACGATGGCGAACTGGTCCACGTCTACCAACCCTTTATCGGTCAGCTTCAGAGTAGGGATGACGGGCAGAGCCAGGAAGGACATGGTCATCAGGGGATCGGGAAGGGCGCAGCCCAGCTCCCGCGCCGCAGCCGTCAGGGCCTCGAGGCGGTCGCGTACTTCTTCCAGCGGCCGGTCGGACATCAGACCGGCGATGGGCAGCGGCAATTGGGCTTTGACCTGACCATCGGCCACCACCACTTGTCCGCCTCCCATCTCTGCCACGGCCTCAACCGCCGCTCGCATGTCGGCGTCGTCGGCCCCCACCACCACGATGTTGTGGGAGTCGTGGGCCACGCTGGAGGCGATGGCCCCCCGGCGCAGGCCGAAGCCTTTGACAAAGCCCAGTCCCACGTTGCCTGTGCTCCGATGCCGTTCTACCACGGCCATCTTCAAAATGTCGTGGGCCGGGTCGGCCACTGCCTGGCCATCCTCCACCAGCACTTGGGCGCTCAGCCTCTCGGTGATGATCTGCTCCGGGATGACGCCGATGACCTTGGCCGGCCCTTCCCCAGCAGCAATGGTGAAATCCAGGGCGGTCAGGTCCAGGTGCATGGTGCTCTCCAGCGGGACGCGGGGCAACTCGGCCGGCGAGGGCAGGAAGCGACCTTCCTCGGCCACCAATTGACCGGCGGCAAAAACCTGGGCCACACCGAACCGCTCCAGGTCGTCCACCACCAGAAGGTCAGCCCGGTAGCCAGGAGCGATGGCGCCCACGTTCCGCAGGCCGAAATACTCGGCCGTGTTGATGGTAGCCATCTGGACGGCGATCACCGGGTCCAATCCCTGAGTCACGGCTTTGCGCACCAGATCATCAATGTGTCCCTCGCTCAGCAGGTCTTCGGGGTGGCGATCATCGGTGGCAAAGTGACAGCGGTGAGCGTTGGCCGGAGTGACCAGGGGCAGCAGGTCACGCAGGTTGCGGGCTGTGGTGCCCTCCCTGATGAAGATGTGCATCCCCAGGCGCAGCTTCTCCCGGGCCTCGTCCAAGGTGGTGCACTCGTGATCGGAACGCACTCCAGCAGCCACGTAAGCGTTCAGGTCCTTGCCTGAGAGGCCCGGCGCGTGGCCGTCCACAGGCCGTTGACCGGCCATGCTTATCTTCTCCAGCACCTCCGGCACACGGAAAAGAACGCCGGGGAAGTTCATCATTTCCGCCAGGCCCAGCACGCGGGGGTGATCCAACAGCGTGGCCAGGTCGGCCGCCGAGAGCTCCGCTCCGGCCGTCTCCATCTGAGTGGCGGGCACACAGGAGGGCAGCATCACGTAAACCGTCAGGGGCAAGCCCTCGCTGGCTTCCAGGATATAGCGCACGCCGTCCAGCCCCAACACATTGGCAATCTCGTGGGGGTCGGTGACCACTGCCGTCGTACCGTGGGGCACCACCGCACGGGCGAACTCGGACGGCTGGACCATAGAGCTTTCCAGGTGGACGTGGGCATCAATGAAGCCGGGGCACAAATAGCGGCCCTCCAGGTCAATAGTCTGCCGGGCCTCGTACTGGCCAAAGCCGACGACACGTCCCCCGTGGATAGCCACATCGGCGGGGTGAATCTCGGCCGAAAGGACGTTGACCACCTGCGCATTTTTCAGCAGCAGATCGGCCGGCTCCTCACCCCGGGCTACGGCAATGATGATGTTCTCGGTCATTGGACGCCTCCTTTCGACGGTACAACAACACAGATTGCTCCCGCTGGATTGTGAATCCGGCGGTGGCAGATTGCAAATCCGCCACGAGCAGAAGTTTGGGACTATTCGTACAGTTCCGGCTTCAGCACCCCGATGAAGGGCAGATTGCGATAGCCTTCAGCGTAATCCAGGCCATAGCCGACGACGAACTTGTCGGGGATCTCAAAGCCCAGGTAATCCAGCTTGACCTGGACCTCTCGCCGGGAGGGCTTGCTCAACAGGGCACAGACTTTTATGTCGGCCGGGCGTCGGGTCTGAAGGTTGTCGAGGATATAAGCCAGGGTACGTCCTGTGTCCACGATGTCTTCAACGACCAACACATTGCGGCCGGTGATATTGCTCTTGAGGTCCATCATCAGACGTACCACGCCGCTGGACTCGGTGCTGTCCCCGTAGCTGGAGATGGCCATGAAATCCATCTCCAGGGGGATGTCTATAGCTCGAATCAGGTCTGAGAGGAAAACGACAGCCCCTCGCAACAGGCAGATGAGCAAGAGGTCTCGCCCCCGGTAGTCCTCTGAGATCTGTCGGCCCAGTTCAGCTACTTTGGCCTGGAGTTCGTCGGCCTCAATCAATACCTCAGCGATGTCCTTTTTGATGCTCATGGTCATACCTCCCCCTTTACGGTAGCTCTTAG
>JAOZOT010000478.1 GCA_029933115.1 Anaerolineae bacterium
CTAACTATTGACTATACGGAATCCGTCCTTCCCCATAGTTTCGGAATCTTAGACGGAATCTCCCTAACTCGCTTCCAAAGTTGCATTTACGGAAATTTTCCGTATAATTCTCTCATTCAGGCCCTTTTGCGGGATGTCGAGATACCCGGCTTGTCAGACATTATAAAAGCAAAAGCAAAATCTGTCAAAAGCGGAGAGACCCAGATGGAACAAAGACCTAAAAAGCTGCTCGACCGGGTCCGTGAGGCCATCCGCCTCAAACATTACTCCATTCGCACCGAACAAGCCTACGTCAACTGGATCAGACGCTACATTTTCTTCCACAACGTCCGACACCCGGCCGAGATGGGCGCCGCCGAGGTTGAGGCCTTTCTGACCCACCTGGCCGTCAACGAAAACGTCGCTGCCTCCACCCAGAACCAGGCTCTCAGTGCCCTCCTTTTCCTCTATCGTGAGGTGCTCCACCAGGACCCGGGCCCTATTGACGCCCTGCGTGCTCGAAAACCCAAACGCCTGCCCACCGTCCTCACCGGGGAGGAGGTCCGCCAGATCTTTGCTCGCCTGTCGGGCACATATCTACTCATGGCCAAGCTCCTCTACGGCTCCGGTCTGCGCCTTATGGAATGTCTCCGTCTCCGGGTCAAAGACCTGGACTTTGCCCACCATGCCATCATCGTCCGCAACGGCAAAGGGGAAAGAGACCGGGTGACGATATTGCCCCAAAGCCTCGTCGCCCCCCTCCATGACCACCTGCGGAGTGTCAAACGTCTGCACGAAGAAGACCTGGCCAGAGGCTACGGCGCAGTCTATTTGCCCCCCGCCCTGGCGCGCAAATACCCCAACGCCGGCCGAGAATGGGTCTGGCAGTACGTCTTCCCCTCGAAGCGACTCTCGGTGGACCCCCGCAGCGGCGCCGTGCGCCGCCATCACCTGGATGAAAGCGGGCTGCAGAAGGCCGTGCGCACGGCGGCCCAGAAGGCAGGAATCAACAAGCGCGTCACGCCCCACACCTTCCGCCACTCCTTCGCCACCCACCTCCTCGAAGCAGGCTACGACATCCGCACCGTGCAAGAACTGTTGGGACACAAAGATGTAAAGACCACCATGATCTACACCCACGTCCTCAACCGAAGTGGCTTGGCCGTGCGCAGTCCACTGGATTCACAGCCGGAGGCCCGCGGCCAAAGGTTTCAATATCCCTTACCCCTTACCCCTTAACTCCACAAGAGTAGACAGGCGCTGTTGCCAGCAAGGGGCATTTGTGCTATACTGATGAAGGGAGTACGGGCTGCCATGAAGATAACTGCTGCTACCTTGTCCCGGGACGAAGCACGCCATCTGGCCAACCGCTGCGCGCAATTGCTGCGCGAGCGGTTCGGCGTCCGCCGCGTGGTGCTCTTTGGCTCGGCTGCGGGGGACGCGCCCTGGCACGGCCGCTCCGACCTGGACTTGGCTGTGGAAGGGTTGCGCCCGGAAGATCACTGGCGAGCCCTGAGCGCCTGCTATGATCTGTTGCCTCCCGGCCTGGAGTTGGACCTGATCCCGCTGGAATCGGCCTGGCCGGAGCTACGCGCCCACATCGAAGGGGAGGTGAAAATGCCTGAAGAACCGCTGGAAGCCCTGGCGTTTGAGATCGAGAACGAGCTTCGCCACTTGGAGCGGGTGGCTGAACGGTTGGCCGGGTTTCTGAAGCGTGCGCCCCCCGAGCCGGACGAGGTAGAGGTGCAAGGGGGAGCGAAGTATCTCCACGACTTTTACAATGGGACCGAACGCATCTTTGAACGCATCGCCGTGCGTGTGGATGGCGACCTGCCGGCGGGATCCAATTGGCACACGCTGCTGCTCCAGCGCATGGGCCAGCCCTTTGGCTCGCGGCGGCCGGCCGTTATAGATCGTGCCCTGGAAAACAAACTGGCCAACTACCTGCGCTTCCGCCACCTTTTCCGCCACACCTATGGCTACGATCTGGAGTGGAAACGTGTCCGTGAACTCGGCCAGGCGCTGCCCGATGTGCTGGAAACCATGAAGACCCAACTGGCCGCCTTTTTGTCAACGTTGGCGGCGCAGAATCCAGATACCCCCTGAATCGAAGCGTTTTTGCCATGCCCAAACGATGCCCAAAATGTGACCGTCTGATGCCCAAACAGGCCGCCACCTGCCCCCACTGCGGCCTGCCAATGGAGCCGCGCGACCTCTCGTTCGAGGAAATGTTCGGCCCGCCCAAGCTGCTCCAGGGACGCTACGTTATCAAGCGCCGCCTCAGCCAAGGCCGGATCGGTTCCGTCTACCAGGCTGTGGACAACCAGGAGGGGAGTCGCCCCTGCGCCGTCAAAGAACTCACCACTGTGGCCCTCCTGGATCCACACGACCGCCGCGAGGCGACGCGGCGCTTCCTCGCAGAGGCCGCTGTCTGGATGAACCTGGCCCATCCCAACCTGGTCCGCGTGACCGATGCCTTCTCCCAAGCCAGACGGGTCTACCTGGTGATGGAGATGGTGGAGGGAACGTCCCTGCGAGCACTCCTGGAAGACCGGTGGAAAGTCTTCTCCGAGGAGACGGTTCTGCACTGGGCAGGGCAAATCTGCGACGCCTTGGATTACCTCCACCGGCAGGACCCTCCCATCGTCTTCGGCGATCTGACACCCGGCCACATTCTGGTAGATTCAGGCGGCCGAATCAAACTGGTGGATTTGGGGTTGACGCGGCTGTTCATGCCGGCGGGTTACGAGAGATCGGGTTACGCCGCGCCGGAGCAGCGGCGTCAGGGCCGGGTCGGCCCCCGCTCTGACATCTACGCCCTGGGCACCATTCTCTACCAATTGCTCACCCGTCACGACCCCACCGATCACCCCCTGCCATCATTGCGAAGACTGGTCCCTGACCTGTCCAAATCTACCGAGCGGGCCATCATCCGCGCCCGCAAAAAAGACCCGGCCCGGCGCTTCCCGACGGTAGCAGAGATGCGGCAGGCTCTGCTGGGCGAGCGCCCCGCCCCTCTCCCTGAAGTGGAGCCTTTTGTCTTGGTGGAAGGGGTGCAAGCCCGCACGGTGAACGAGTTGGCCCGAGCCTGCGCTGCCCACTGGGACGACGGCCTGATGGCCCTGGCCGATGGCCGCATCACAAACTGGCTGCGGGACAGCGCAG
>JAOZOT010000479.1 GCA_029933115.1 Anaerolineae bacterium
CAAGCCTTGCTCGTAGTGAGCGCTTCAGCGCTTCAGAAACGCCCCTGAAGGGCGCACTACGAGCGCCGTCCCCTGAATTTTCAGACACGCTCTAACCTCTAAACCCGGGGGAGGGTGAGCAGTTTTCTTCCGACCGCGC
The DNA here is from genome assembly GCA_029933115.1 of Anaerolineae bacterium. GTDB lineage: Bacteria > Chloroflexota > Anaerolineae > E26-bin7 > E26-bin7 > E26-bin7. The sequence continues at coordinate 140 of JAOZOT010000479.1, forward strand.
CGGTCTGTGTTTGTGTTCTGGAGTCGGGCAATTTTTGGCTGTCCAGTTTGCGTTGGGAAAAGAGAGTATGGCCAACTTGGAGTTGATGCGCGAGTTGCAGGTCGCCAGCAGCGGCAAAATCGTCATGCTGGTTATTGATGGCCTGGGGGGGCTGCCGATGAACCCAGGTGGTCCCACAGAGTTGGAGGCAGCCCGGACGCCCAACTTGGATCGCCTGGCTGCCGAGAGCCTCTGTGGGCTGAGTGTACCCATCGGCCCGGGCATCACCCCCGGCAGCGGGCCGGCTCACCTGGCCCTTTTTGGTTATGACCCGCTCCAATACGAAATTGGGCGGGGGGTGTTGGAGGCGCTGGGCATCGGCTTCGACCTGCACGCTGAAGATGTGGCTGCTCGGGGCAACTTTTGCACAGTGGATGAAGAGGGGCGCATCACCGACCGGCGAGCGGGGCGCATCCCCACAGAGAGAAACGTCGAACTGTGCGAGTTGCTCAGGGGCATCAAATTGCCAGAGGTACAAATCTTTGTGGAGACGGTCAAGGAATATCGCTTCGTCCTGGTCCTCCGCGGTGAGGGGCTGGCGGGGGGGCTGACAGAGACCGACCCCCAGCGTTTGGGAGTACCCCCACTCCCGGTGGAAGCATTGGTACCGGAAGCAGAGCGAACAGCCCGGTTGTTTAATCAGTGGATCGCTCAAGCCAAAGAGATACTGGCCGACCAGTACCCGGCCAATATGGTCACTCTGCGGGGCCTGGCCAAGAACCCGGGCCTACCTGGCATGAAAGAGATCTACGGTTTGCGCTCGGCCGCCATTGCTACCTATCCCATGTATCGCGGCGTGGCCAAGCTGGTGGGCATGGAGGTGCTGGACACGGGAGAGTCGTTGGAGGAAGAGCTTGAAACGCTTCGGTCTCACTTTGCAGACTATGATTTCTTTTTCGTCCACGTCAAAAAGACCGACAGCGCCGGCGAAGACGGTGACTTTGAGCGCAAGGTCGCCATCATTGAGCACGTGGACGAGTTGGTGCCGGCCATCCTGGACTTGAAACCGGCGGTCCTCATTGTCACCGGCGACCACTCTACCCCGGCCTTGCTCAAATCGCACAGTTGGCACCCAGTGCCTACTCTCCTTCACTCCCCCTATTGCCGCGCCGATCAGACCGACGAGTTTTCGGAGCGGGGGTGCAGTCGGGGGGCTCTAGGACGTTTTCCGGCCATGGATCTGATGCCTATGGCTATGGCCAACGCCTTGCGCTTGACGAAATACGGGGCCTGATCAATCAGCGTGCATGACTCTGGATTAGTAACCGCTTTAGCGGCTATTTGAACAGCGGTTACCCCGGACACTTGACCCATTATCTACGCGCGCTAAAATACTCTGCAAAAGTCAGGGCCGGCCACGTTATCTGAGCGTGACCGGCCCCCACTATTTCCGGGTGTAAAGTTCAACGGCCCTTTTGCAACTCGATGTTCAATTCCAGAGGCGACTCGGTATCCTCCTCCACCAGCAGGTTATCTTTGGCGATGCGCTTGTAGCCCCTGGCGCCAATGATGATGCTGTAACTCTCACCCCGCTCCAGGGCCCGGTCAAGCTGGAAGTAGCCCTGAGCGTCAGCCTGGCCGACAGCGTAAAAGAGGGCTTCACTGGGGTTGGCGTCGAACTGGGCCACAGTGGTGCCAGGGATCAGGGCTACGAAGGCCGCCCCTCGGATGCCGCGTCCTGTAGCGGCGTCAACGATGCGTCCCTGAATCCACACCCCCTCGGCAGCCGATTGGGCCGGCAGCCTTGAGCCTGGCTGACCTATAGTGAAAGAACCCTCCTGCACCTTCTCTCCCCCCACCCAGACCACCAGGCCATACACACCGTCTGGCAGGCCGCCGTTGTTGTAAATGTTGAGCCAGCCGCTGCCGTACTCCCCACCATCCCAGACGTCATCCTGGCTGAGAACCGCCTCCCCATCGAGATACCAAGTCCGTGACCAGGCCAAGCCGTCCTCCATGCCTTCATATTGATAGACAGCGTATACTTCCGAGACACCGCTGTCAAAAGCGTCGGCCACTCCGATAGGATTGTAATTGCTGTCCACGCCCGTGGCAAAGGTGAACTCGCTCCACACGGCGCCTCCCGCCCCTCCGGCCGCGGGGGTAGGGGTGGCCTTGCGCTTGGTCGGAGTGAATTGCTGTCCGGGTTCAGTCACCTGCGCCTTGCGGATCAGATCATAGGCCAGATTGATGGGGCGCTCCAGGCTGATGCGGGCGGCCGATTGGGGGTCGCTGCTGCCCGCCGTGTGGACGCCGATGATCTCTCCTTCGTCGTTGATGACCATGCCGCCGCTATTGCCCGGGCCGGTGAGGGCGTCGGTTTTGATCCAGACTTTCACCCCTCCCTCGCTGACGAACCCGGCCACGCTGCCCTCGGTATAAGTCAGCGAGATCACTTCATCTACGATGCCAACGCCGGGGAAACCAATAGAGATGACGTCGTCCCCGAACCCCAGGGCGTCAGAGTCGCCAAAAGGTATGTAGGTGAGGTTAAGACGAGCGGGGAGCGGGTCACCATCCAGGTAGGAGACAACGCGGACAACGGCCAGGTCAAGGGTTGGGTCACCGACCACCACCTGAGCATAGAACCGGGGGATGGCCGGTTCGGTGGGGTCTTCGATGACGCCGATGCCTACCAGGCCATCCCGGCGGTAAAGCTCCCCCGTGTCAGGGTTGCCAACAACGTGGAAATTGGTCAGGATGAGCCCATCGGCGGAGATAAAAGTGCCTGAACCGGAGCCCATCATCTCTCCATTCTGATCGAGGATGGCAATAAAAGCGGCCGAGGCCAGAGCCCGGTCACGGGCCTGCTCCTCGATGGCCAGGACACTCTGGCTCGCCCCCAGAGAAAGGGCAGCCAGCAGAATAGCGACAACTAAAATCAGACGGCTTATCTTTTTCATGTTCCCATTTCCTTTCGAGTTCCAGGTAATAGGTCAACGGGTAACAAGTCAACGAGT
>JAOZOT010000480.1 GCA_029933115.1 Anaerolineae bacterium
CGCTTTATCTCACAATTGATCTCGTGGGAAGGTGGTCAAGGTCTCTGCACCCTGGGGGGTGACCAGTACATCGTCCTCGATGCGCACCCCTCCCCGGTTTGGCAGGTAGATGCCCGGCTCTATGGTGAAAGTCATGCCTGGCCGGAGCAACTCTTCGTTGCCTTCGACGATGTAGGGTGGCTCGTGGATTCCCAGCCCCAGCCCGTGTCCGGTGCGGTGCAAAAAATATTCTCCATAGCCGGCCTGGGCGATGACCTGGCGCGCAGCCCTATCCACCTCCTGGGCAGGTATCCCTGGCCGTACAGCGGCTCGACCGGCGGCGTTGGCTTCTTTCACAATCTCGTACACGCGCTCCAATTGGGGAGCGATGGGGCCCACAGCAAAGGTGCGGGTGATGTCGGCGGCGTAGCCTTGATAGGTGACCCCACAGTCTATGATGACCAAATCGCCCGGCTCGATGCGTCGCCCTGAAGGTACGGCGTGGGGTGAGGCGCTCTCCGGGCCGGCGACGACAATGGGATCAAAGGACATCCCCTGGGCCCCCGCCTGGAGGAAGGCTATTTTCAACTCGGCCGCTATCTCCAGATCAGTACGGCCAGGCTGAATAGCGTTAGCGGCTTTGTGAAGTGCCTGCTCGGTAATACGAATGGCCTGACGCATGAGTTCGATTTCCTCTGCGTCTTTGATCATGCGCAGCTCTGAAAGCGCCCCCTCAGCGTCCAATATCTGGCATCCGGGGGCGTATTGCTCCAGGTGTCGTACTTCCAGAGCGCGCATGTTGAGGAATTCCACGCCCAGCCGCTTGCCGGCCAGGTTCAGAGCCCGGCAAGCTCGCTCAAAAGCCGACTGGGGGCCCTCTTCGTCGTTGTAGGTGAAGAACTCTACCTCGAAGGGCAGATGGGCTTCGATGTGAGGCGTTTCCAGATTCGGCGCGAGAAAGACCGGGCGCCCCTCCCGGGGAAGGAAGAGGACGAGAGGGCGTTCTGATAGGAGGAGATTGAGGCCCGTCAGGTAGCGGAGGTTAGCGCCGGGTATCAAAGCCACACAGTCCAGGCCCTGAGCTACTTGCTGTTGGCGCAGTCCTTGTAAGCGTTTTTCGATCATTTTTGTCTGTTCTCCTTGCTAATATCTCCAAAATGTGCTATAGTGAAGCATAGGCGGCGACTTCGTCAGCCCGCTGATTTGACAATTCAGCGTGCCGTTTGGTACCGGGCAGGACTTTCAGAAATCCCAAATATCTTGAAGAAGAGGAGGTAGAAACCGATGAGGAAGGTCATTGACTTTGTGGTGGGTTTGCTGTTTGGCAGCTTGGTGGGCGCCACGTTGGGCTTGCTGTTGGCTCCGCGCTCGGGACCCGAGACCAGGCAACTGATCAGAGAGCGAATCAATGAGATCATTGAAGAAGCAAGGCAGGCTGCCGCCGAGCAACGGTTGGAACTGGAAGCGCGTCTGGCAGCCGCCAGACGTCCGCCTGCAGCGTAGAGTAGAGTCAGACCTGACAGGTTTAGACAAAACCTGTCAGGTCTTGGTCATACTCTGGCGAGCAAAGAGTCAAATAATTCGCTCGTTTCGGCCGCTTCGCCGGCGAAATCCCCCGCCCGTTCCTTTTTGGCCTGGACCAGCATCTGCAAGCTCTGCTGGGGGTTTTCGCCTTCCATCACCACTTCTCGCATCACCAGGGCTCCGCCCATCAGAAGGGGCAAATAGAGAAATTCGACGGGCAGGGGAAGACCTGATTCCAGATTCCCAACCACCAGGTCTGCCAGGGCCCTTTGCTCCTCCAGCAGCCAAGGCTGTTTCTTGAGCGCGATTTCCACCAGGGCAAAGCTCAGGGCGATGGCCAGGCGAACGATGCGGGAGTAACCGGCTTCGGTCACCAGCCAGAGGGCGTTGTCGGTGGGGAGATCGCGGAGGTAGGCCTGCATGTAGATAGGTATCAGCAGGCCGTCTTGTAAATCAGCGCTGCGCATGAAATATCTGACAGTGTGAGTGAGGATCTTGGCCAGAGAGATGGCCTCTCCGACGTGCAGTACTATCCCGGCCTCGGCAAATCTCCTCCTGCTTTCATCCAACAAGGGCACATAGATGGCTTCTGAGGTCAGATAGGGCACGATGTGGACACGGCGCTCGTTGAGTTCACGACCGGCCCGGTGCTGAAGCTCCCAGTCCTCCATAGTCCAGAGCGAGGTGAAGACAGGTGCCAGGTCCACCTCTTCCTGGGCAGTCTCTTCCTCGCCGGTTACCTTGAATTTGAACGAGAGCTTGGTTCTGGGTTTGGCTGTGAAGCCGACGCCGATTGTTGAAGCCAGGTTCAATCCCACAGTGTCTCTGAGTATGGTCTCACCCAAACGCCCCTTGCTTTGCTGAGCCCGGATGCGGTTGGCGCTGGCTTTGGGTGTGCCCATTATCTCAAGCTTGACCTCGTAGATAGCCGGAGGCGTTTCTACGGAGGTTTTGATGGGGATTCTCAGTTCGCCCGCCTCGGCCGGCTCCAGAGGTACAGTCGTCTCTGTCTCGCCAATCTGGAGCTGAGATGGTCTGCTGCGCAGGCCGCCAGTTCGCACCGGCACACTCAGCTTGAGTGTCACGTCTATGGGTGTATTCACCACGCTCTGCAAGAAGAGGACCAATTCTACCGCCTCCCCAGGGGCCACTGCCTCGCGGTTGAGCGAACCCACATATTGAACTGCCCCCGCTTCATAACGCTGCCTGGCCGGGGTAACCTCTCCTAAAATGTCGGGATACTCTATGGCCATGATTCCCTCCTATCGTTCCCGGTGGAGTGCAAGCCCTGGCCCGCCTCTTTCCATCGCCACCTCAGTACGAGCCCAATGGGCTGCTCACCTCAAAGATATTATTACATCTTTATTGCATTGTCAACTTTCACCAAATCCGCCCACAACTACAAGTGGGGGTAGATCACAGCCGGTCCGGGCAAGAGCCTCCTGGGGCAACTGTGACGACTCCCTCGGCTTCACCGGATGCCTCTCCCCCATCCCCACGCTGTGGGTAAAGCTCACCAACAGTATAAAATGAGGGTGGATTTTTGTCAATAGTCCCCTGGTATGGGCCCGATGATAGCTCTGCACTCAATCGTGGTTGGGCAGGCTGCCCCACTCCGAGGGCGCAGGAG
>JAOZOT010000481.1 GCA_029933115.1 Anaerolineae bacterium
ACAACTTTGACATCCGCAAGCACGTGCTGGAATACGACGATGTGGTCAACAAGCAGCGGGAGATTATCTACGAACAGCGGCGGCAGATTCTGGGTGAGCCCACTCTGAAGCCTATCATCATGCGCATGGTTGGGGAAGAGATCAGCAGGCTCGTCTCCCTTTACACCGCCGGTCGGTACGGCGACGAGTGGGACCTGGAGGGGCTGTACATGGCCGTGAAGGCCATTCTGCCTTTGCCTGCCTCTCAATCCGCAGCGATAGCCGATTGGGAACAAAAACGCCCGGAGGAGATAGAAGCCCAGTTGCTGGAGCAGGCGGAGCAGACCTACGATAATCTGGAAGCTTCTCTTGGCCGAGAATCTTTCCACCAGGCTCAGCAGACAGGGCTCCGCCTGGCCGAGTTGGCCGAAGCTGACGCCGGAGGATTGTACAAACTCCTTTACCAGAACCTGGAGCCTCACCTCGACGCTGAGGTGTGGGAAGAGGTCAAGACAAAACCCCTCTCTGCGCTCAGCAGAGAGACCGGTCGGCGAGTGCAGGAAGCTTTCGGCAAAGTTCTGGCCCTCCAACACGACCGCCAGGTTATGCTGCAGGTGATAGACAATCTTTGGGTGCGTCACCTCACCGACCTGGACAACCTGCGGGAGGGTATTGGCCTGAGGGCCTATGGGCAGCAAGACCCCCTGGTGGCCTATAAAAAAGAGGCCCATGAGATGTACCAGGACCTTTTGGCCACCATCCAGCATGACATCGTCCATCGCATTTTCCGGCCGGTTGAGATCAGGATTCAGCGACCGCGCCCCGTGCGTGAGATGCGCACCAACCTGGGGGAAGGAGGGGTGCGACGGCCGGTCAAAGCAGTTGAAAAGAAAGTAGGCCGCAATGATCCCTGCCCCTGCGGCAGCGGCAAAAAATATAAGCATTGCCACGGACGCGCCGACCGTGCTCCAGCTCTTCAACAAGCTCAGGGCACTGCTCAGAGAACGACCCCCCAACCGGTGGGCGCAACCAGAGCCAGGCAACAGAAGAGGCGCAAAAAGAAGCGCCGCAAGCGATGACCTGACCTTGAAAGGAGGCGAGGACCTTGGCCTTACAAAGCGATGACTTTACAGCTAAACTTATGGATGATATGGATTCCAGGCTTCTCGATTTCATTAAAAATAAGGTCAATTCGTTTATCAAGTGGGACCTGGTCAGGTTCTTCTACGAGAACCCAAACACGACTGACTCCGTGGAGAACATTGCCAAGTACGCCGGCCGTAACACTGCTGCAGTCCAATCGGAGTTGGAAGAGTTGGTCGAAAGCGGCGTGATGGAGATGCAACTCGTTGAAGGCCTCCCGGTCTATTCTTTGGCCTCAGACGAAGAGATGCGCCAACTGATTGAGAAATTCATACTAGCCTGTGAAGATCGTCACTTCCGTGTGAAAGCAGTCTACCACATCATCCGCGGTATGCGCTGAGAAACGCTGTAGTGTGCCGACAGTGTGGATCTAGCCGTAATGGTGTGATGAGATGCCAAACCCTGTCCAAAGGAGGGGCCACATGCAGCAAAGGGTAAAGACGGGTATCAAAGGGTTGGACGAGATGCTTCATGGTGGATTTTTACCTCAGACGGCTAATTTGATCGAAGGGGCCACCGGTACAGGTAAAACCACATTGGGTATGCAATTCATCTACAATGGCATCACCCAGTACGACGAACCGGGCTTGATCATCACCTTTGAGGAGTTCCCACAACAGTATTATCGGGATGCGGCCGCTTTTGGTTGGGACTTTAAAAAGCTCGAACAAGAAGGCAAGCTCAAGATCATTATGACCAGTCCCGAAGTGACCAAACTGGATCTGGAGAGGGTGGGGGGCATGATCGAGACCCTGGTGGCTGAAATGGGAGCACGGCGCATCCTGGTTGATAGCCTGTCTCATTTTGAGAGGCTGAGCTCTGATCCTGTTGAACTGCGCGCTATTGAATACAGCTTTATCAATGCTCTCAAGCGAGAAGGTCTGACCAGCGTCTTGACCAGAGAAAACCCTGCCCTGTTGGGAGGCACCGAGAGCGACAGTGAGAACATTGCCTTCGTCGTTGATTCTTACATCCTGATGAGATACGTGGAAATCGAGAGCGCCATACACAAGGCTCTCCTCGTCCTCAAACTCCGAGGCAGCGATCATGCCAAGGACATCAGACAATACGAGATCACATCCCAGGGCATCCAGGTTCAGGCCAAGTTTGAAGGGCAAGAGGGTATCATGAGCGGCAGCCCCCGTCGCATGGCCGAGTCTTTCGTCGAGGCTTTTGTCAAAAAATGAGAGGGAAAAGTTGGACGGCCAAGGAGTAGGAGAAGCAGATAGCCATGACCGGTATCAACCTGATTCTCATGACCTATTCTTGGGTAATTATCGCCATACTGCTCTTTTTTCTCTTCCTGATAGCCAGATTCTATGAGAAAAAAGCTCAGCAAAGGTCTCACTATCAACTGTTTCTCCTCCCCCTGGTCTTGTTCCTACTCGCCACCCTCCGATACAATTCTCTCTCGGCCGGCAGCTTTGTGGGAGACCTGATTGGAGACGCTTTGTTCTTCGTCGGGGGAATAATTGCTGCCGTCCTTGGTTATCATCTTTTGAACTTGATGACAGGGGGCCGACCTTGAACATCGTAGCTGCTGTGTTGGGCTCGGCGGGATTGATGTCCGCTATCTACATCATCTTGATTATAGCCAAGCTCAGTCAGAAGCTAGGGGCGGTGACCAAGATGCGCAGCTACTACCGGGGGTTTTACGTTAGTGCCGTGTTCCTGCTGGTGTCATTGATAGCCTACTTCTTGAAGACCAGCGTGCTATTGGCCTCCGACCGGGCGCCGGCTTTGCTGAATAGCGATTTGTTCTACTTGTTCACTTATTATTTGCCATTGTCTATAGGCACAAGCATCAGCCTGGCTATTACTCTTCGCTATTGGGATTGGCTGCTTAAGGAGTAGTGCTTGTGCAATTCTGAAAGCTTCCAGATTTTGGCCTCTGGCGAGAAATCACCCTGAGAGCGTGTCTGAAAATTCAGGGCTTGGTGCTCGTAGAAGCGACTGAAGTCGCTTCCCGTCCGGTAATACCGGCTATTAGCGACTAACGTCACTACAAGC
>JAOZOT010000482.1 GCA_029933115.1 Anaerolineae bacterium
GCGAAAAAAGAGGGTAACAAAGATGTAAAGCACCCCGCTCGCAACCCCGCAGACAAAGGCCGGGGCAAGGCCCCAGGCCCGCCGGGGGGCGAGAAACCAACCGGCCACAATTCCGCCCGCCAAGACCCACCCCAATCCCAACAAGCTCAGCAGGCCCGCATTTACCGCCGGCAAGCCCAGCGCAGCCAACACGAAGAAACCAATGGCCGAGAAGGCCAGGGCGGTGAGAGTGCCCGCAACAAACGCTAAACAGGTGATGAGAGGTCGTATTGCCTTCAATTCATTATCTCTCCAAGACGCTTCCATCCTGAGCGCTGAGGAAAATGCACCAATAGGACTTGCCTTCCTCAGGCTCGTACCAAATGCTCCAAACTCCACCACTACCATACATCTTGATCAAGGCATCAGGATGGGACTCACAAATTTGTCTTCCACCTGCGTCTTCAGCGATCTGTAAGGCCTCCATCGGGCCGATCTTGAACTCTCTTATGTCAAATGGTGGAGGGGGATCCTCGTACCAGTAATCGAACCTGGGATGCTCGTAGACGGAGAATCCTTCCAACTTGCCAGTCTCTAGCTCAACAGGGACACTGAGTGAGTAGACTCGTCGAAAAAGCAAACCAAAAAGGGAGGACCGGGCTTCAAAACTGAAGATAACACGCCCCGACCATTCTTCTACTTCCTTACATTTCATACGGACGAACATATCGTCAGGGATTGCACTGCTCTTCCAGGCTCGTGCCTGCTTCTCGGCCAGAGCATAAGCTTCCTGCAAGGTCAAAGGGGGCGAACCGGGCGACCGGGTCGCAAAAGGGATGGACGGTGGATACCCTCTAGACCTCCCACTTTCATCTTTGGTGAAAAAGTCAAGCAGCGGCAAGAGACAACAAGACAACATGAGCAAACCCACCATGAGAATGTACAACGCCATTTCTACCCAATCTCCTTTCCGTAAGCGTCTCACGGGGTGCATCATTGGGACAGCCTCCACCGGGCCAGCCCATCCGCCAATGCCTGCTCACTCGAGGACAGGAAAGGGATGATCTGGTCGCGAGAGTAATGGTCATCCATCGCCCCCTCGATGCCCTTCTTCTTGTCTTTCAATATGGGAAGGAGCCCTCTCTCCTTTCCTTCCTCATCTATCCAGTACCACCCTTTGTTGTACCCGGTAGCCAGTAATCTCTGTTTGATGTCTTCACTCAAATCATCGTAGGCACATCCCCCACACCATTTCGGGTCCCATTCTTCACGAAGTTTGTCTTGCAGGTATTGCAGGTAGGCTGCCACGTATTCGATGTTGGTCTCGTTGCAGGCCAATTTTGCAATGACTTCGTCCCTGTCTTTGCTCCTGGGCATATAGCCTTTCTCTTCCAACATCTCGGCCGTTTGCACTTGAATCTGCCCTAGACCGATGCTGGCCCCACCTGACAGGCGAGCCTTTGCCACATCAAGGTCCCACCCACCGCTGATTCGATGGTCACTGAAGTACAGGTTGAAAGTCCTTTCAACCGCAGCCGATTCGTGGCGTATGATAGCAGCCATCAGACCGACCGGAACACCCCGCTCATTGGCAGCATCAGTTATCTCCCGTGCATATCTGTAGACGTGGTATCCGCCAATGAGGTCTCTGCGACCTGCATCTATCTGACCGAGCAGTCCTGGTTCGTGAGGAGGCGGTGGTTCTGGTGGCTCCCAGGGTTCCTGCCTGAGCGGTGCAGCCAGTCCCGGCGGCTTTCCCGCACCCGGCTGCGCCACCGCCACCTCCCGCCAGCGCGTCTCCTCTCGATAGGCGGTGTAAGGCACCCGCACCAACTTTCTCACCCGCCGCGTCACCCATTTCACCCCAGGCTCCACCACCTGCCGCGCCACCTGCCGCCTCTCCTCCACCCACTCCACCACCTTCCGCTTCACCCGCTCATACACCGTCTCCGCCACCTGCCGCACCACCGGCACCATCTGCCTCACTCTCTCCACCACTCTCTTGTAAACGGTGACCGCCTGCTGATAGCTCTCCTTTACCCACTCCTTCACCTGCCGGTAGGCGGTGTAGGCCACCTGCTTCACCTTCGGCACCCACTCGGTGACCGTGCGGTAGGCCCTGTAAGGCACCGAGACCACTTTGGGCACCGCCCGCGTCACCCACCGAACCACCCTCCCCACGAAAGGTATCCACGAAATCTGCTTCACCCGCTCCCTCACCCAGCGCGTCACCCGGCGATAGGCGGTGTAGGCCACCCGCTTCACCTTCGGCACCCACTCGGTGACCGTGCGGTAGGCCCGGTAAGGCACCTGTTTCACCCGCTCCACCCAGCGGCTGAAGGTGCGGTAGACGGTCTGCGGTATCTGCCTCACCCGCTCCACCACCCTGGGCACCATCTCGGTGATGGTCTTGTAGATGGTGCGCGGCACCAGGATCACTTTCTCCACCACCCGGGGCACTACCCGCCGCATCGTCTCGTAGACGGTGCGCACCCGCCCGGCCTCCACCGACACCCGCTCCGTCACCCATTTCTCGACAGTCTTGTAGGCCGTGTAGGGCACGCGCACGGTCTCTTTCACCCACCGAGTGGTGCTCTGCGGTGAGGAGAGCCTTCTCTTTCTCCTCCCCCGGCGCAGGACCACGGCCGCCGCAGCCAACGGAGCTAGACTCGCCGTCCCTGCCACCAGGGGCAGCGCTGCTCCCCTACCCCGCACCCCCGCCAGGAAGCTGTAGCTTCTCTGTGGGTGGCCCCAGTTGGCGACCCGCTTCACCTGGGCATTGCCGCCGACCACCCCCCGCAGGTAGCCGTCGGGGATGAGGCCGGCCAACAGGTACAACCGCTCGCGTCCGGGGCGCGGAGAGCCCGGCGGTGCGGGCGGGAGAGGCCGTCCGCCGGGGGTGGGGATGCCGGCCAGGGTCACCGGCGGTGTGGCCGCGCTCATGACGCCCCACCCGGATGTGGGTGTCAAAGAGGGGGACAGGGTGGGCCAACGGCGCGGCGGCGGGAGGTAGGGCGTCAGGGTGGGCACCGCGGTGAAGGTGGCCGTGGGCCGGCGGGTGGGCGTGGCCGTGGGCACGGGTGTTGGCGTGGCCGTGGCCGTCTCCGTCGGCGCAGGCGTCTCCGTGGGGGTGGGGGTGTCCGTGGGC
>JAOZOT010000483.1 GCA_029933115.1 Anaerolineae bacterium
GGCACCTGGGGGCTGGTCAGTTGGGCCATCGCCACCGCCGCAGTGGACGTGGAGCGAGATGTGGCAGAGGCGGAAGCAGCCAGCGAGACGGCGAGTGGCGAGGGAAAAGGCGAGTTGGCGGAACATGAAGCAGAAGGGCAGGGCGAGAGCGGATAGAGTGCTCACAGAAGAGCGCGTCCCATATCTGACCGACCGAGAGCGGGAAAGCCTGGCCCGTTTCCTGGAGCAGTTGGAGGCCGAGTGCGGCGACCGGGTGCAGCGGGTGGTGCTCTTCGGCTCCAAGGCGCGGGGCGACCACGACGCCGAATCCGACGTGGATTTGCTGATTGTAACCGACGAGGGCAGAGAACGCATCGGCGACCTGGCCTATCGCGCCACCCTGGATGACAGTATGCCCCTTTCCACCTTGGTCATCTCCGCTGCTGAATACCAACGTTACCGGCAGCTTCGCCTGCCAATATATGTCAACCTGCGCCGCGATGGCCTGGAATTATGGGACGAGGCCCAATGGGAGGCTGAGGAGCGGGGAGTCCCATTGGATTTCGTGGAAGGAGAGGGACGGCCGATGGACGAGGCGACAAGAGAGACCATCAGCATTTATCTGAATAGAGCTCACCACAGCTTACGAGCCGGTCGAAAAAATAAAGCGGATGGATTCCTGGGCATTGCCGTCTCCCAGGCATATTACGCTGCTTTCTACGCACTCACGGCCGCGCTGTATGCGCTGAACGTAGTGCGCAGCAAGCATTCAGGGGTTCAGGCCGCGCTGAGCCAGTTCCTGGTCCGGCCGGGGTTCGTCGAAGCGGAATACAAGGACATCTACAACAGACTGCGAGAGGGGAGAGAAGACAGCGATTACGGTCCTGAAATCCTGGACAATGAAGAATTTGCCGCCAATCACCTGGCCGACGCCGAACGCTTCGTGGCGCGGATGGAGGCCTTCCTGCGCGAACAAGGTTTTGAGCCGTAGGAGGCCCTTTTGTAATTCACCCGCAGAGGGGACGGCTACCCTCCCGCAGGCTTGAAACTCACTTTGGCAGCAGACTGAAAGCCACCTCACGGGCATAGCCTTGGCGGGGATACCGCCTCAGCCTGCGGGAGGGTGAACCCCCGCGAATTATGAAAGGCTCTCTGAGGTCACTGAGTTGCACTGAGGACGCTGAGAGATGCAGGGAGTAGATCCAATTTTGCTCGGACTGGATCGCCAGATCTAGGTCAGAAGCGGGGATTTGGCAATCCCCTCAGAGCGATTTTGGATCCGCTGAGATTGGGAAAGAGCACCTGGGCCGGTTGTGACGGCTCCCCCGGCCGCACCGGGGGCTTCCGCCATCTTTGCTCAGGAGGGAGAAGGGTGAACACTAGCCGGACGCTTCAGCCCCATCGTCCACGACAAATGTCCCGGTACGCCGAGGCCTGCCTTCTGGCCCTCTCGGCCCAGGGGCTGGGGAAGAAAATCTCCCTGGGCGGCGCGTTCGGCCTGGCGCACTATTACGAGTACCGCCCAACCCATGACGTGGACGCCTGGTGGATGCCGGAAACAACGGCAGAAGAGCGACAACGGGTTGTCCAGGCCCTCCAGGACGCGCTGCGGCCCTTTGGCCCGGTGCGGGTGCGAACCTGGGGCGATGTGGTCAGCGTAGAGTTGCGGCCGGAGGAGCAGACAGTGTTCAGCTTCCAGGTAGCCCACCGCTCGGCCCAACTGGCGCCGCCCCAACCCGTCCCCTGGACGGAGGCCTGGCTCGACAGTTTCCCGGACCTGGTGGCTGCCAAGATGGTGGCCTTGGTGGAACGGGGAGCGCCACGTGACTTCCGGGACATTTACACGCTGTGCCGGGCCGGGGTGACGACCCCAGAGCAATGCTGGACGCTGTGGCGGCAGCGGCAGCAACTGGCCGATAGCGATACCGATGCGGCGCGCGCCCGCCTGGCTGTGCAGACCCACCTGGCCCGCATCGCCCTCCATCGCCCCTTGAACCAAATCGCCGACCCTGCCCGGCGAGCAGCGGCTGAACAGGTACGCACCTGGTTTGAGAAGGAGTTCCTGAATGTCGTGGATTGATGGAGCCCTATACCCCGATACGGACCCCCCTGAAACGCTGGAAACTCTGGCCGACCGGGTGGATTTTCTGGCCCGGCTGTGCGCAGCGTGGGACTTTGGGGTGCTGCCCTACCCGGAGACCGTGGCCGAAATCCGTCGCCCGGATTGGCGGGAGGCGGTGGACGCCTGTCGCCTCCTGACTTCTCCGGCCTACCACCTGCTGCGGGCCTGGCACGACCTGGAACCTCTGCCCTACCTGGGAGCGCGCCTGGCTTACATCTGGGAGGACCCCAACCTGGAGTATATCTAGCCGGGGGTGTTGACTAGAGCAGCCCCTGCCGACGCGCCAGCCGGTAAACCTCGTCGTCCTGACGCGGGCCAACCAATTCGACACGGACCACCTGCTCCGCGTCGTCCACTGTGTAGAGGATGCGATGCTCGCCGATGTCAACCCGGTAGCCAACGCCGATGGGTTTGCAATCGGGGGGGCGTGGATCAAGTTGGAGGAGAAAGATCTTCATCGTGATCTGGCGGTGCACCTTGGCCGGGTAGCGCTTGACATCGCCCAGCACCTTGAGCACCCGTTTTTCGATGAGGAGGCGGTACATCAGGCTCACTCCGCCGTGGGGAGTTCCAGCTTCTCACCAAAGAGTTCCTCGTGTTGGCGGAGCAGCGCCTCCAGCGGGAGATACTCCTGCGCGGTCTCTCGTGCCCGCTGAAGAAGGAGAGCATCCAGAGTCCGTTCCAGGGCAGCCTGGCGTTCCACCAACCGGTTATAGGCGTCAAAGTCTACCAGCACGGCCCGCGCACGCCCGCGCTGGGTAAGGACAACGGGTTGCTTCTTGACCTGCTGAAGCACCTCTTTGGCCTTGTACCGCAGATCACTGATAGGCAATACCGGCAAAGCCAGATGCATAATCCAAACCTCCTCTATATTTTGCTCGGAGGGGACGACAATCCCCGTCCAAGGAGGTGGCGAAGTGTCCTTTCAGCTTCCAGTATAAGCCTCCGCCACGAACTATCTTCCAACTGTACTATTAATTGTCTATTATAGGTTGCTTTTGATGTCCTGTCAAATGTCAAGTAT
>JAOZOT010000484.1 GCA_029933115.1 Anaerolineae bacterium
TTTTTGGGCGGCGGCTTCGCCGCCGCCCAAAAAACCATAAATTTTTCCTCTCCTGCGCCCTCGGAGCGGGGCAGCCTGCCCAACCACGATTGAGTGCAGAGCTACCGGTAGTTTTCGCCCGCTCAAAATAACTATACCACAAAACTCACGCCTTTTCAAGCGTCTTTATCCAGCGCGGCGCTGACCGTCCGCCCCAGCTCTACGGCGTAATTGGTGCCCCGGTCCCAGGGGTAGACCTGGCTCATGCTGGCCCAGAAAAGGCCGGGGATGGGGGTCCGCAGGGCGGGTATCTTCTGCGAGTGGTTCAGCAGGGGCACGGGCTGGGCGTACTCCTCGCGGAAGAGCCAGCTCTGGCGCACCCAGCCCGGATTAAAGTCCGGGTTGAAACGGGCCAGGTGGGGCAGGAATCTTTCCAGCAGTTCCTCTTTGCTCAGGCGAAAGTACTCATGCTCCGGCGGGGGGTAGTCGCCCAGGTAGATCAGGTGGTCGCCGCCGTAGTGGGCCGGGTCAATGTAGTTGGTATGCTCCACCAGGGCCAGGAAGGGGAACTCGGCCTTGGGCAGGTTGATCCAGTAGTGGCCCTGGGTCAGGGGCCGGTCCAGGGCCAGGATGAGGGCCAAAGCCCCCAGGGAGCGCAACTCCCGCAGTTGGGCCTGGTAGCCGGCGGGCAGGTCGGGCGTCAACCGGAGCATGGCCTGGGGGGAGACGGTGGCCACCACCCGGTCGAAAACAGCCTCGCCCTCGGCCGTGCGCAGGCAAAGCCCACCGCCGGCAGTGGACCTGATCTCGTGCACCGGAGTGTTCAGGTGGACGGTGCCCCCCTGGGCGCGCACCCGTTCCAGCAGGGCGTCGGCCAGGGCCTGGAAGCCGCCCACGAAGTAGCCCAGGGAGGGGCTACGCTTGTAGAGGCGGGCCCAGAACCAGGCCATGTTGACTTCTTGGTAATATTGGCCCATCTTGCCCATGAGAAGGGGTTCCCACAGGGTCTGGTAAGCCTGGCGGCCCATCCAGCGCAGCGACCACTGATGGGCCGTGTGTCGCTCCAATGGCTTCCAGTTGCGGGTCAGCCGCAGGTAGAGGCCCACCAGCCCGAAGCGGAACTTGGCCGGCCAGGAGAGATGGGGGAAGCGGAGCACCGCCAGGGGGCTGTCGAAAGGATAGACGGAGCCCTTGTGCCAAATGGAGGTGGTGGGCCTGGGAAAGAAGAGCTTGTCCTTCAGGCCCAGCTCGGCGATGAGGCCGATGACCTCCGCGTCGGAGGCGAACCAGTGGTGGTAGAAGCGCTCCAGGGGCCACTCCCAGTGGGGAGCCTTGAAGCCGGAGGCCAACCCGCCCACCACGGCGTCCTTCTCGTACAGCGTCACTTCGTGGTTGCCTTTGGTCAGCTCGTAGGCCGCCGTCAGGCCGGCAAAGCCCGCGCCGATAATGGCTATTTTCATTGTTCACCTACTTGACTTTTGTTGTCAGAAAGTGTATAATAGAATTACCAAAAAACTTGGTTTCCAAGTTTCCCCTCGGTGTAGTCGTGCCCGACAGATGGGTGCGGGTCAGGTTTCAAGTGTAACCACAGCTTGAGTAAAAACATCCCTGACTAGCCGAGGCGGTTTTATTTTGGAGGATGGTAGATCAGTTCAATTTTTCCCGATAGGCTTTGCAAGTGGGATGCTCTCTTACCCATAACCTCCTCAAATGCTGCTCCCGCTATCATATCGGCCACTTGTATTCCATCCTCATCCTTCGCCGGCCGGGCCGTCACCTTTTTCAAATAATAGTCAAACTTGCGGATCCTCAACTGGGCAGATATGGCCACTCGGAGACCACGGATGATCTTTGTGGCATCTCTCTGCTCATCAAAGATCAGATTAGCACCCTCCACGACCTCCTTTGGAGCACCAACTACGAGTTCGGCGATAAAATGGTTGACTACCCTCTGGCCTGGCATCTTCCAAAAAGGGTGTGGTAACTGGGGCTTATCTACCACCAATACTTTGGCGGTGAAAGTTGTATCGGCCAAGGTCTTAAAGAAAGCTGGCTTGATTTTGCGCGACGCTTTAATATAGTGAAAAACGAAACCTTGCTTGAGTCCCCATCTTTGCCGTAGTGAAGCCAGATCGTTTTTCAGTTGGTCATAGTCGTCGCAAAAGATGGCCGCTATGACAAGGTAACGAGACGAGCCCAGCCTGAACTTGAAGCCGGCATCTCCGGCCCAATCCACAAAGGCGTACTTCATTGAACTAATCAGACGAAAATCTAGCCCGACCCAGGCGCGGGGCTAAAGTCCCCGCGCTGAGAGAGCAAAGCCCCTTCGGGGCTGGATTTTAGCCCACAGGGCTTCGCTCTTTCAGCCCGAAGGTTCACCCCTCATCTCCTATATCCCCCCACCTCCGCCGCCAACCCAAACTCGCGCCACGAAACGCTCTCCCGCCCCATGTAATAGAACCCCAGCAGGGTGATGGGCAGCCACAGGGCGGCGTGGAGGACCAGGGTGTAGCTGGTGGCTACGGCGCGGGCGACCCCGAACCGTTCCAGCACCTCGATGCCCGGCGCGTCAAAGGTGCCCACGTAGCCTGGGGCCGAGGGGATGGTGGTGGCCAGGTTGACCACGCCGTTCATCAACATCAGGACATAGAAGGGCACGCTGAAGTCAAAGCTGTGCATCACGAACCAATATTTGCAGGTCTCCGCCAGCCAGATGACCAGCGAAGTCACGAAAATCATGGCCACGTCCCGCCCGCTGCGCAGGCAGTGCAGCCCGTCCATGAAGCGGTCCAGCAAGCCACGGGCCACATCCTGAAAGCGGGCTGGCACCAGCCTGGCGATGAACCAGTTGTAGACGGCCTGCGAACGGGCCGGGTGGGCGGCGACGGCGAAGAAGGCGGCCAAGGCCCCGAAGAAGAGCAGGCTGAAGAGGACCACCACCCGCCGCAGTTCCTCCGGCATGGGAGTGAGGGGCAGGGAGACGAAGACGAAGAGGAGCATAATCACCCCGTCGAAGATGCGCTCCACGATGATAGTGGCCAGCGAAGCGCTGATGCTGACCGCTTCCTTTTTGCGCAGCACGTAGGCGCGGATGAGCTCACCGGCGCGGGCCGGGTAGACGTTGTTGCCCATGTAGCC
>JAOZOT010000485.1 GCA_029933115.1 Anaerolineae bacterium
CCTGCGCCGCCCCACGCGGTCTGAGAGCGACCCGGCCGGGGTGGAGACCAGGGTGTAGACCAGGTTGAAAGTAGCCAACATTCCTAGCACGCCGAGCACGTTCAGACCGCGCTCCTGGGCCCGTAGCACCAGGAAGGCGTCGGACGAGTTGCCCAGGTCAAAGAGACCCACGATGATCATGAATACCAGGAAAGGCTTGCCCAACCCCCTGAAGGTGATGCGAGGAGGCTGGCGTTTCCCCGTGACAGGCACGTCCTGAGCACCGATGGCCAGAGAGAGCACAGCCAGCACTGCCGGAATCAGGCTGATCAGCACCACCACCTGGAAAGTGCTCCGCCCCAGTTCCCGGCTGGATGATTGCGTCAGCCACACTACCAGCAGGGCGATGAGCAGCCCCAACAGGGCCCCGCCGGTATCGGCCGCGCGGTGGAAGCCGAAGGCCAGCCCCCGGTGGCGGTCGTCTATAGAATCGGCTACCAGCGCGTCGCGGGGGGCGGTGCGCACACCTTTGCCCACCCGGTCGGCCCAGCGCACGCCGGCTACCATGCCCCACGAGTTGGCAAAGTAGAAGAATGGTTTGGCCACGGTGGAGAGCCCATATCCCGCCACTGCCAGCCATTTGCGGGCCCGCAGCCTGTCGGACAGCCAGCCGGAGAACACCTTGAGCAGGCTGGCCGTGGCCTCGGCGATGCCCTCGATCAGGCCGATGACGTTGGTCTTCACCCCCAGCACGTTGGACAGAAACAGCGGCAGGATGTTGATCACCATCTCGCTGGAAACGTCCATGAAAAAGCTGGTCAGACTCACCGCCCACACGTTGCGGGGCAGTGTGCGCCAGCCGGCTTCCTGTGAAAGGGCTGCTTCGCTTTCTGTCATCGAACCTCCTTCGTCTCATGTTTCGGATTTGAGTTGGTGCTGACACCAGGCATAGAGCGCGTCGTAGATGGCAAAGCCGTGGGACAGTCTTTCTTCGTCGGGAGTGTCCAGGTAATGAAAGCCCTCGGCAATGGCTCGCAGCCCCGCCGACTGGGGTGTGCGGTCACGGTCGGCGGTGTCGGCGCCGTGGACGATGTCGGCCAGCAGCCGGAGCGCCGGGTCGTCCAGGTTGTACTCCTCAACCAGCACCTCGAAGGTGCATTTCCCCTCCCGATGGTCGTACTGCCCCTGACCCCGGGCGTCAAAGGAGATGGCCCCCTCTCGCTCGGCCACCTCCAGCACTGTCTCTGGCGGCACAAACAGCAACTCCGCCTCGGGATCAATGAACCGCTTGATGAGCCAGGGACTGGCGACGCGGTCTACTTTGACTTTTTCGCGAGTTACCCACTTCATGGTCAATTTCTCCCTTCCCTTTCAGATTTTGCTCGGTTCATAGTGACGGCTTTAGCCGTTTAAGATGAAAAGCGACTGAAGTCGCCACTACCAAACTCCACCAGAATGGCAAAGAGAACGGCACAGACGGCCAGCAGCACTGCGATCAACGCGAAAGCCGGGCTGTAGCCCCAGGCTGCTACCAGCAACCCAGCAGCCATCGGGCCGGTCGAGTGGCCCACGTCCATCACGCTGGAGAGCACCCCCAGCGACGCGCCGTAGGCAGCGGCGCGGCTCAGGTCGGAGACAAGGGCCGAGGTCGAGGCGGTCACCGTGGCCACGCCCAGCCCGAAGAGCGCGGTCAGCATCGCCATTGGCCACCAGGTGTGCATCCAGGGCATAGCCGCCATCGCTCCAGCCCCTACCAGAAGGCCGGCCACAATGGGCCACCGGCGGCCCCAGCGGTCGGAGAGGCGCCCCATCAGCGGCTTGGTCAGCGCTGTCACCAGCACCTGCGCGGTGAAGAGTGGTCCGATGACACGCGGCTCCCAGCCCAGTCCCTTGAGATAGAGCGGCAAAAAAGTCTCCACTGCGCCGAAAGCGAAATACTGTGCCGCCTCTACTCCGCTGGTGAGCAGGAGGCTACGGTTGGTGAGAATGAGATGCAGTTCGCGCTGCATCGTCACCCAGCGTGCGCCGGGGGCCTCCGGCTGCGCGGCCTGGCTCAGCCGGGGCAGTTGCCAGGCGGCCAGCAGCGCCAGCAGGCCCGCCGCACCGCAGCCCAGGTAGACCCAGCGAAAGTCCTCGCCGAAGCCTG
This sequence comes from Anaerolineae bacterium, assembly GCA_029933115.1. Taxonomy (GTDB): domain Bacteria; phylum Chloroflexota; class Anaerolineae; order E26-bin7; family E26-bin7; genus E26-bin7. The sequence goes on from JAOZOT010000485.1 coordinate 2,126, forward strand.
TCCTGAGCGGAGTCGAAGGAATGAGCAGCCCGCCGACAGTGGGGGCCAGGAAACGACCGACCATCGTCGCGCTGGAGTACCAGCCCATCCGCTCGCCGCGCCCCTCCTGGAATGTGTCGGCGACGACGGCCAGCGCCACCGGTCCCAGCATCGCCGTCGCCAGTCCGTGGTAGACCCGCACCAGCACCAGGTGCCAGGGAGCGTGCACCAACAGGTAGAGGAACGGGGCTGAAGCAAAGACGGCCATACTGAGCAGGATGACCCGCCGCCGGCCCCACAGGTCGGAGAGCACACCGGCCGGCAGGCTGGCGACGATACCCACGACAGTCGAAGCGGCAGCGATAAAGCCCAACGTCCCTTCGTCCACCCCCAGGCTGTGGATGAAGAGCGGCAAGGCGGGGTTCTTGCTCATCGTCGAGGAAAAGATGGCCAGTCCGCCCATCATGCATAGCCACAGGAAAGGGGTCATACCTGCGCCTCCAACACCTCGGCCACTAGCTCGGCGATTTTGCGACGGGCCTCAGCCAGAGCAGCCCGACCTTTGGCGGTGAGGGTGTAATATTTGCGCACCCGCCCGCCGACGACGCGGCTCTCCCGAGCCAGATAGCCCTGCTCATGAAGTCGGTGCAGCGTGGGATAGAGCGTGCCCGGACTGAGGTTGTAGCCGTGGCGGGCCAGCTCCTGGGCCAGTTCCGCACCATAGACCGGCCCCTGTGCAGCGTGATACAGAATGTGGATTTTGACAAAACCCAAAAAGAACTCTCGCAACACAATATCGCCTCCCGTTATCGCAAGACGATATTATTATACACGAAAATCACCACAAGGCAAATCTCTGAAAAATGCTTGTAGTGACGACTTAAAATGCTCAAAGCGGACGATAGTCCGCCGCTGGACTGTCGTCCGGCTGGAGCAGAATGATTTTGGGGATAGGCTTTTAGTCGTTGCTGCTCTCCCGGGGCACCATCGTTACTGCTCTGG
>JAOZOT010000486.1 GCA_029933115.1 Anaerolineae bacterium
TTAGCGACTCAAGTCGCCACTACGAGCATTTTTCAGACACGCTGTTATAGTGCTTGAGGGGAGGCGCTTTGTGACCACATTTGCCTAAATCAGCCATTAGTGATAAACTATGGCTGGCCTTTCAAAGGCACAGTATGATGGTCTCTGGTCGGGAAACGATGGAGGCAGACTATGACAGCCCAGGCTCTATATCGCCGGTGGCGCTCACGCACCTTTGAGGAAGTGCTCGGTCAGGAGCATGTGACGCGCACTCTGCGGAACGCTCTGCTGAGTGGACGCGTCGCTCACGCCTACCTCTTTGCCGGACCTCGCGGCACAGGCAAGACGACTGTGGCCCGCCTCCTGGCCAAGGCGGTCAATTGCCTCTCCGAAGAGGGTGAGAAGCCATGCAACCAATGTCCCATCTGCCAGGCCATCAACGAGGGGCGCCTCTTGGACCTGATTGAGATTGACGCTGCTTCCAACCGGGGCATTGATGAAATCCGCGACTTGCGCGAGAAGGTGGGATTCCGCCCCAGCGAGGCCCGATACAAAGTCTACATTATTGATGAAAGCCACATGTTAACCAATGAGGCTTTCAACGCCCTGTTGAAGACCTTGGAGGAGCCGCCACCTCATGTCATCTTTGTCTTGGCCACCACCGAGCCCCACAAGATTCCGGCCACCATCCTCTCCCGCTGCCAGCGATTTGACTTCCGACGTGCTTCTCTGGGAGACCTGCGCCGCAAGCTGAATCGCATCTGCGAATCAGAGGGGATTGTCATCGAGGAAGCTGCTCTGGAGCTGATCATCCGCAGCGCGGCCGGGAGTTTCCGTGACGCCGAAAGTCTGTTGGACCAACTGGCTTCCTACGGGGATGACGAAATCACACTGGCCCAGGTGCAGGCTGTACTGGGCACTGTCTCTGCCCAGGCTATTGAAAAGCTGGTGGGTCACCTAGTGAACAAGGACGTGGCCGGAGGACTCGATCTCATCAACCAGGTGATCGGTGATGGGGTGGACCCACGTCAGTTCAACCGCGAACTGGTAGAGTATTTGCGGGGGTTGTTGCTCATCAAAACCGGCAACAGGGCGAGTCTCCTCAACGTCACTGCTGAGGCTCTGGCAGAGATGGAGGATCAGGCTCGGCAGCTTTCGACCAGGGCTCTGCTCAGGACGGTGAGGCTCTTTAACCAGGCCAGTTTCGACCTCAAAGCCAGCCTGCAACCCCAGTTGCCTCTGGAGTTGGCTTTCATTGAAGCCACCTTGGGTGAGGATTCGGTCGCTGAGGAAGAACCGGTTTCAGAAGCCCCACAGAAGGCGGGCCAGGAGACGCCGTCCGCTCCTTCTCCGTCTGTCACCGCACCAACCGTCCTCCGGGAGAGCCGGGCCGTGGAAGGCACCAGGGCAGCTCAGGCCGTGGCTGCGGACGCCAGCCCATCGCCCCCCTCCGCTGAGGATACGCTCACAGAAGGTGAAACTCTACCTGCTTCTGGGGTAACGTTGGAGAGGGTGCGTCTGAATTGGGCCCGGATTCTGGCCGAAATACGGCCTCACAACCGGTCGGCCGAGGCTCTGCTCCGATCCGGCCGCGCCGAGGCGGTGGAGGGCAACGTCGTGGTTCTGGGCTTTCCCTACGCCTTTCACAAAGAACGGGTTGAAGAGCCCAAGTGCCAGGCTCTGGTGGAGCAGGTATTCAGCCGGGTGCTGGGCAATCCCTGTCGCATCAGATGCATACTCGTCTCCAAAAATAACTCCAAATCCACTCGTCAACCCAAGGCACGCCGGCCGGAACCGGTCAAAGTCAAAAAGGAGAGGGCGGACGGGGAGTCACAAGAGGATAAATATCGGGCCATCGCCGAAGACCCCGTGGTCAGAGCGGCGGTGGATAAGTACGGAGCACAAGTGGTGGATGTGCAGTGACGAAAATGCAAGTGAGGGAAGGGAGGAACAGGCTGTAACGTGAGCAAAGGCAAGAGAAGAAGGCAGATGAGAATACCTGGGGGCGGCGGTGAAGCTATGCTCCGGCAATTGCAGAAACTGCAAGAGGAGATGGTCAAAACCCAAGAAGCTTTAGGCGACGAGACGGTCACTGTCACCGCCGGGGGCGGAGCTATTACTGTCGTCATCAGTGGCCACCAAAAAATCCAATCCATCTCCATTGAACCCGAGGTCGTGGACCCCGACGATGTGGAGATGCTCCAGGACCTGGTCATGGCTGCCGTCAACGAGGCTATTGACAAGTCGCGACAACTGGCTGCCGACCGGTTGGGAGCCTTGACCGGCGGCCTGAGCATCCCCGGCCTGATGTAGAAAGGTTCGTTGTTGCAGTGCGAGCCATTGCTGAACCTGTGGCCAAGTTGATTGACGAATTCAGCCGTTTGCCGGGCATTGGCCCCAAGACGGCTTCGCGGCTGACTTTTTATCTGCTGCGTGCGCCCAAGGAGCAAGCCCTGGCCCTGGCCGATGCCTTGCGGGAACTCAAGGAGCGGACAATCTTTTGCTCCATTTGCTTCAATATTACTGAGGCCAGTCCCTGCCCTATCTGCCGTGACGAGGGCCGCGACCGCTCCATCATTTGCGTCGTTGAGGAGCCTCTGGACGTGCTGGCCATTGAGCGCACACGGGAGTACAAGGGCCTCTACCACGTTTTGCATGGGGCCATCTCACCGGTGGAGGGCATCGGCCCCGACGAACTCAAGATACGCGAATTGCTGGAGCGGCTGAAGGCCGAGCCGGTGGAAGAAGTGCTTCTGGCCACCAACCCCAATCTGGAAGGCGAGGCCACGGCCATGTACCTGGCGCGCCTCATCGCCCCTTTGGGGTTGCGCGTCACCCGCCTGGCACGGGGACTGCCCGTAGGTGGCGATCTGGAGTACGCCGACGAAGTCACGTTGACGCGGGCTTTGGAGGGGCGACGGGAGATGTGAGTCTTTGCTCTGAGGGTGTCTCCGCTCTGTTTGCGTGTCTGACAGCGTGTCTGAAAAATGCTCGTAGTGGCGACTTGAGTCGCTAACGAGCGGTGCTCTGCGGCTAAAAACGACTGAAGTCGTTACTACGAGCGCCGCCCTCTGAATTTTCAGACACGCTCTGAAGCAGGGCAAAGACATCTCTTGAGCAA